>CADBNX010000584.1 GCA_902796115.1 uncultured Eubacteriales bacterium | reverse complement strand
GTTGGATCCGGTTCCGCTCGTGATGCCCGCGGAGGCTGCCCAGCGCACCGGAACATCGCAGTAGCTGCCGCTCACAATGTCGCTGAACTGCTTGGCGTTGCCGGGCTTCTGGTGGCGGCAGCGCCAGATCATGGTCACAATCTGCGCGCGGGTGCATTTGGCATAGGGAGCAAAGGTGGTGCTGGAGGTGCCCTGCACCACGCCGGTCTCCACGGCCCAGGCTACGGCGTCGGCGTACCAGCTGCCCTTTTCCACATCCTTGAATTTGGCGGCGGAGCCCTTCTTAGGGCTGCCGTTGATGCGATACAGGAAGGTCACGGCCTGCGCCCGGGTGCAGGTGCCGTTCGGCTGAAACTTCGCGGCGGAGACGCCGGCGGTCACGCCCTGATCGAGCGCCCAGTAGACCGCGTCGGTGTAATAGGCGTCCTCCGGGACGTCGGCAAAGCGGACGGTCACCCTGCACTGCGCGGTGAACGCATGCTCCGACGCGCGTCCCTTCACGGCTACGGTAATCACGGCGCTGCCGGTTCCAACGGCCTTCACAAGACCCTCCTGATTCACGGCGGCCACCTTTTCATTTGTGGAGGACCATTCCACCCGCTCCGGCGGCTCAATGGTGTTCTCGGGGAGAAGGGTGCATTTCAGCGTGCGGCTTTTTCCGGCGGCGAGCGTGAGCTCGCTCTCCGAGAGGGCCACGCCGGAGATCAGCACCGGCGGCGGCGTCGGCGCGGGTTTCGTCGTCGGCGCAGGCGTCGCGCTCGGCGCGGGTTTCGCAGTCGGCGCAGGCGTCGCGCTCGGCGCGGGTTTCGCCGTCGGCGCGGGCGTCGCAGTTGGCGCAGGTGTCGCCGCCGGGGCGGTCTCATCTGCCAGAACCGGCACAGCCATGCTGAAAATCATGGTGACCGTCAGCAGCCAGGTGATCCATCTTTTTCTCACGGGAAGGGCTCCTTTCACACAGGAAAAACCATGCGGATATATAGATATATTATTATAAATATGACTGGTTCGACTTTATGAAGATAGAACAAATCTTCCGATTTGTCAATAGCGAGGCGATCAGAAGGGAATTCCTCTTGTAACGCACGGTTTATCTGTGATAAAATAAGCATCATTTACCGATTTGCTGTTTGCTGCCCCGGAGGCGATGATATGAAAAAGCTGGCCCGGATCCTGGTGGATTACCGCGCCGTGTTTGCCCTTGTAATGCTTGCGGTTACGCTCCTTTGCGGCATTCTTGCGCTGCGCGTGGAGATCAATACGGACATGTCCCGCTATCTCCCGTCAAACTCCGCCATGCGCCGCGGCGTGGAGATTCAAAATGAGGCGTTCCCCGACCCCGGGGAGCAGAGCGCCTTCCGCTTTGCCTTCAGCGCGCTTCCGGCCGATCAGGTCTATGCCGTCCGCGATACCATTGCCGGCCACGTCTATGTCTCCCGCGTGGAGTATATGCCCGATGACCCGCACTACAGCCGGGACGGGAAGACGCTCATGATTGTCAATCTGGATTACGGCTATGATTCCCAGCAGGCGGAGACGGTGCAGCGCGTATTTCAGAAGGAGTTTTCGGATTACGGTCTCACGGTGCGCTCCAACGAGCAGCAGAAGACCGAGGTCACGTTCACGCTTCTCACCATCGGTGTGAGCATCCTCATCGCCATTCTGATTGTCATGTCCAAATCCTGGGCGGAGCCGGTGCTCTTCCTCATCGCCATCGGCATGGCCGTCGTCATCAATCTGGGCACGAATCTGTTTCTGGGCTATATCTCCGATATCACGTTTTCCATCGCGCCTGTGCTGCAGCTGGTGCTGAGCATGGATTATTCCATCATTCTCATGAACCGCTACCGGGACGAAAAGGCCGCCGGTCTCGGCAAAACCGACGCCATGAAGTCCGCGCTGGAGCAGTCGTTTTCCTCCATCTTTTCCAGCTCCTTTACGACGGTGGTGGGTCTGCTCGCGCTTGTGTTCATGACGTTCAAGATCGGGCGCGAGCTCGGCATCGTGCTGGCAAAGGGCGTTTTCATCAGCATGATCTGCGTCTTCACCGTC
>CADBNX010000583.1 GCA_902796115.1 uncultured Eubacteriales bacterium | reverse complement strand
TCTGCTTGAAAGGAAGATTCCCGATGTCAGCGGTTGCAAAAGGCGGCTTGACGCCCCAGGAAGCGAAGAAGATTGCCCGGATCAGCCGGAATAGAAGCTCGCGGAGCCGCCTGAAGCGGAGCCTGGCGCTGATCGCGCTGCCGGTGTCTGCGATTCCCGGGGATCTGAAACGCGTGAATACTGAAAGAAAGTCGAGAAAGAATGCGATGAGAAAGCTGCTGCCGACGTGGAAACTGTTTCTGCCGGTTTTGTTTCTGAGCTGTTTTTTTCTTTTCGGAGCCGTGGCTGAAGAGAGCGGAACCTGCGGAACGAACCTCACCTGGACGCTGGATGGGGGAACGCTTACGATTTCGGGAACCGGCGGGATGAACAACTATTGGGCTGACGGGTCCAAGTACAGGCTATCCGGTTATGACAGCAGCATGGCCAGCCCATGGGCAAAAGAAACAGTAACGCGGGTTGTGATCGAAAACGGAGTGACCGGCATCGGTGCCAATGCCTTTGCGACAAATGCCGCTCTGACAAGCGTCAGCATTCCGGACAGTGTTGTCACGATCAACGGCGGGGCTTTCTTTGAATGTAGGGGCCTGAGCGAAATTCAGCTTCCCCCGGGATTGAATACGATAGGTGATTATGCATTCAGCGGATGCGCCGGGCTGGAAACGGCGGTGATCCCGGACAGTGTCACTTCGTTCGGCACGAATGTTTTCGAATACTGCACCGGGCTCAGGGAAGCGACGGTTCCCGGCAGCATCAGCATGCTGAATACTACGTTCCTCTCCTGCAGCAGCCTGGAAAATGTGCAGCTTGCTGAAGGGATCAAGCGGCTGAACAGGACTTTTTCGGGCTCCGGAATCAAGACGGTCGTTCTTCCGGATACGATCACACATATTGATTACAATGCTTTCTTTCAGTGTGCGTCCCTGGAGGAAATCACGATTCCTTCCAGCGTGACCACGCTTGGAACGAATGCTTTCAACAGCTGCAAAGCGCTGAAAACCATTACCGTTCCGGCCAGTGTGACCATTATGGCGGACGCGGTTTTCAGCGGATGCACCGCTATGGAGGAAATCTATTTCGAAGGTAAGGTTCCCTCCATTCCTCCAAGCGGCACCTCTTCCCGCAGACATGTATTCAATAATATGCCGGGGCGCGTCTGGTGCCATTGCGATCCGAAAAACGACACGTGGAATGCCATCTGCTCCGGTACCAATACACAATTCGGAGACAATGTCCGCTATGGACGCTATGGGGAGTGCACTGGCGGATTTACCTGGCGCCTTGTGGACGGCGTGCTGACGGTGGAAGGCAGCGGCGTACTGACGGATGCAACCTGGCACAGCAAGCTGGACGTTCAGGAGATCATATTGCCGGAAACGCTGAGCGGCATTGCCATCCGGGTGAGTGATTACGGCGCGCCTGAAACCATCACGCTGCCCGGTCAGATTGCCGAGCTTTCTTCCGATGCGCTGGACGGGATCGGCACAGTTATCTGCGCGATGAATTCCCTGACGGCAAAAACGCTGGGAAAGATGGGCATGAGTTTTCGCTGCGCGGAATATCCGGGTATAGAATTTCTGTGGACGGAAAAGGACGGCGCGTGGGAACTGCAGCTTGCGGGTGTTTGGGACGGCAATCTGACAGATGCTGTTATTCCGGAGGGGGTTACGGTCATTCCGGAGAGGTTCTTCAGCAATCTTCCTTACCTTGAACGTGTCACCCTTCCATCCTCTCTTCGGGAAATCGGCGGCAGCGCTTTTGCGCAGTGCACGGAGCTGACCGGACTGACACTGCCGGCCGGTCTGGAGAGAATCGGGGATTTTGCTTTTTCCGGCTGTTACGGGCTGCATAGCATCTTCCTTCCTGACGGACTGAAATTCATCGGAAGCGGTGTGTTTCAGTATAATGAGGGTGTAACGGTATACGGGTTTCCGTCTTCACTGACCGAAATCGGAAGGGAAGCGTTCTTAAATATCACGCTTGAAGGCAATGTCCTGATTACCGGGGATATGGCATTCGGCGAGAGGCCGTTTGCAAACAGTCAGCTTGGAAATGTGACGGTGGCGGAAGGCGTGACTGCGCTTATGGACGGGCTTTTCAGCGGGGCATCCTTCGGAAAACTGACCCTGCCCGCAAGCCTTCGTTCCATCGGGAACAGCGCTTTCTCCTTTAGCGTATCCGAAGAAAAACACAGGCTTGATCTGAGCGGCGTAAGCAGCCTTGGGGAAGCCGCTTTTCAGGGCTGCTCCTGGCTGACGGAAATTACCCTCTCGAAGGATACTGACACGCTTCCGGACAGCGTATTCAGACAGTGTGACAGCCTGGAAAAGGCTGTGCTGCCGGACGGGATCAGCGTCATGGAAGCGCTTGCCTTTTCGGAATGCACATCGCTGAAGAATATCAGCCTGCCGGCGACGCTGCGAGACATCGGGACGTTTGCTTTCTACGGGTGCACAGTGCTGGCGGAAGTCAGTCTGCCGGATGGATTGGAGTCAATTGAAGCGGGCGTGTTCCAGGATTGTGCTTCCCTGGCGGTGATCGAGCTTCCTTCTTCTGTTGCTGTTGTGTATGAAAATGCGTTTAACGGCTGTTCCGGGCTGCAGAAGGTCACCCTGCCGGAAGGACTGACGGGAATCTGGGCCGGCGCGTTTGAAAACTGCGCTGCGCTTCGTGAAATCAGCCTGCCCGAAAAGCTGGACCGGATCGGATACAGGGCGTTCGCGGGCTGTGAAGCGATCGAGCGGCTGGAACTCACGGATACACTGACGGAAATCGCCGATGAATCCCTGCCGCCCAACGCCTGTCATCTGGTTACGTACGGCTCCTACTGCGCGGAACGTGCGGAAGCGCTGAAGGTACGGTATTCCTACAGGCCCTATACGCCTGATTCCGTCTCCGCTTCCGTTCCGGCGAGCATTCTCTACGGCGGGTTCGGGCAGATTACGCTCACACTTTCACCGGACGATCTGCGCACGGAACTGTATGATGAGCCGGAATTCATCTTCGAATCCGATAACGAACAGATCCTGACGGTAACGGAGAGCGGTGTCATGAAGGGACGGGGCCCCGGTACGGCTTTCGTTACCGTGCGCGACAGGCTGAACCGTGCCGTATCCGACACCGTGCAGGTTACGGTGATCGATAAGACTGGCCCCAAGCTGGGCGCGTTTGTGAAAGTAAGCTACTCAGGCGGGGCGGCTGCTTCCATCACGTATGGCGCCAAATCCGGCGTGCCGCCCTACAGCATTACGCTCACCTCCGGCGGCGATGTGATTAAGAGCATGTCGGGTGTTGACCAGAACCAGAGCGGTATGGCGTCCTTTTCCGCTTCTGCCGGCAGGCCTTCCGGAAGCGACGGATTTGCGCGGACCGTGATCGTTTCCGTACAGGACGCGGCGGGAAACAGCGCCGTCGCGCACGGATCCTTCAGCCTGGATGTGAAAACGAAACAGGTTGGGGTCGGAACGCCGACTGTGCGCATGGTGCGGGATGAATATGGAAATGTGGGCTATCAGTATACGTACAGCAGCTACCGTGAAGAAATCACCAAAACTCCGCACTCGAGCTCCGAGGACACGCTTTCCGGTGTGATGACATCCCTGAGCGCGGCAAGGGAGCTTCTTCTTGCGGTCGGCGAAAGGGAAAGCCTCTCCGTTAGTGCTTCCGGGAGCAGTGTGGTATTCACGACGGATGACTGGCATATCGCGGATCCGAACTATGACGGTACGGTGACGGCAGTCGCACCGGGCGGGACGACGGTGTATACCCGGGCCGTGGACGGGAGCGGACTGGTCGCCGCGACGCGGGTAACGGTCGTGGAAAAGCGCATCCTTGCCGAAAGCCTGGAACTGTTCCTGAACCCGGAATGCGATCAGCAGCTTTCCTGGAGATTTCAGCCGGAGGATGTGACCGACCCGAACGTCCGCTTCACGGTGGAAGACAATTCTGTGCTGAAGGTGAACGACGGAGGGTACCTGCGCTTCCTGAAGGAAGGCAGCACGACGGTGCGCGCCGTCGCGCAGGACGGAAGCGGTGTTTTCGCGGAACTGGAGGTCAGCGGCAGCCCGGCGCACAGCCATATTCCGCTGACCCAGACAAAGGCACAGCTTTCACGGAACGGTCAGAACGGGTATTCGCCCAGCATGACCTGCGCGGTCTGCCAAGCTGCGCTGTGCGAGGATGAAATCATCCGTCCTGACGAGTGCATCACCCTGCCCCAAGCCCTGAAGACCGTGGAAGCGGAAGCGTTCTTCGGAAACCGCACCGCAAAGCAGGTATATATTCCGGATGGTGCCGAAAGGATCGGAAGCGCTGCCTTTGCTTCTTCCAAGCTGCTGCTGGTCCGCATTCCGGACAGCGTGACGGAACTCGCTGCGGACGCGTTTGACGGCTGTGAGAACCTGTGCATCATCTGTTCCGCGGGCAGCGCAGCCGCTCATTTTGCGCAGGCCTGCCGGATCGCGTGGGTACCGG
>CADBNX010000582.1 GCA_902796115.1 uncultured Eubacteriales bacterium | reverse complement strand
GTCTCCGTCCCTCGACCGCAGTTCAAGATGGATGCCATTTCGCTTCGCTTATGCCATCCTATCTTTCACTGGGCTTCCAGTTCGCTGAATCCGCCACAGGCGGCGCTCGCAAAATTTGCCAGCGGGCATACCAGATTGTGGTAGCTGAAGTCATAGCCCTTCTCCGGCGGAATCTGAGTTTTGGTCTCAAAGCTTCCCGGATTCGCTGCGGCGTTCGCGGCGTTCTTCGCGTCCTTTTTCAGGAGTATTTTGCTGAGCAGTTTCGGACTCCTGTACACCTTGCTCATGACTTTGCGCACGAGACCGGGCATTTTCAGGTAATACCGCTCGTAACAAAGCACCATGATGCGGCCGATTTCCTCCATGGAAGCGCCATATCGCTTCAGCACTTCGCCCATCGCAACGAAGCAGTACGCGCCGGTCAGATTCCTCGTTCCGCTGACCTTGTCTCCGCCGATATAGGGGAAGCGTTCCAGGAGATTCTTTTCGTAGTAATCCCGGATCTCCGCAAGCAGCGCAGGATATGGCTTGCCGCCTGCCTTTTCCAGTTCGGGCCCGACCAATCGCATGAACCGGCTTAAACCTTTTTTGAGCTTCTCTTTGTTTTCCGCGTAATAGCTGTGCATCATTACTCCTTCGCTTTTTGAAATTTGAAGCAGAAGTCGAGTCCCGCGTAGTTGCACCTTTTGACGGTCGTGAAGCCGCTCTTCAGGGCCTGCTGTTCAAACACGATTGCCGGGAGCATCGTCAACAGCATATGATCCCTCCGGACTGATTTATTCACGCTGACCGGCAGGCCGTTTTCCCTGTCACGGGAGCGGGAACCCATCGAATTCCCGCATCTCCGGATCACGGAATACTTCCCGCAGGGTTTCCTCCGGTTTTCCGGGAGTTCTTCCGTCATGGAGCTGAGCCGTCGTTTTTTTGAGACCGGCTTTTTCAGCGGCTCATACCTGATGGACATTCGTTCCGCCACGATTGTTAGTAAAGACTAACTTATCCGTAAGAATAATACGTCAAGTGCTTATCTGTCATGCATCCGGATGCTGCTCCACGGCGTTTCTTTCGGCCTGGGCCCGGGATCTGCCCGTCCGCTCCGCGCCGGGAATTCTGCCGTCCAATGCGTGCCGGTAACCCCGGCGCTTTGCTGTTTCCTGTACAGAGCGATAACCTGTCACAGTGACACCTCCTATCATGGATCCTCAACATCAGGAGGCAAACTGTTAGACGCCCCAAACAGTATTATATTCCATTTTTTGCAGAAGACAAGCAGAAAAAGCAAATACCGAAAAAAGATCAATATCAGGACTTTTTTCTGTGACCCTGGCCGGTATTGATGAGTACGGGAGAACATTTGAGACGGCTGACCGGACACTGCTGCGGATCATGAAGGATCCGGCACTGCAGGAAGCAGAGTAAGTTTCAAAACCTCATATGAAACATGGCGGGCAGGAAATGATTCCGGGCGATCACCGTATTGCGAAGGAAAGCTTCTCTGTATCAGCTTTTTCTCATAAGCGGCTGCATGACTGAAAAATTCTTTTCCGTCATGCGGCCGCCTATTCGATGCCGGCTGAAAGAACTTACTACGGCCGAAGCAGCAGGGGAATCCCTCTTTGTCCGGCGCAGGCCCTCAGCTGCTTTTCCGCAAAAGTGCCTTTTTCTCTTCTGGTCTGACCGACTGTGTTCTGATCCGCAATAGACAGAACTTCTGTCAGATCATCCGCATCGAGCATCGGCACCTTCATGCTGGCCCCGGCGGATGCGCAGAACAGCGTACGGGAAGCACTGAAAATGGGTTATCGCCTCATCGATACCGCCAACGCCTATGTGAATGAGCGCGCCGTGGGCCGCGGCATGCGTGAGAGCGGCGTGCCCCGGGAGGAAGTCTTTCTGTCCACCAAACTCTGGCCTTCAGAGTATGAGAATCCCAACGCCGTGGACGGGACCCTGGCCCGGCTCGGCGTGGACTGTGTGGATCTGCTCTACATCCACCAGCCCGCGGGGAACTGGCCGGCCGGCTACCGGCAGCTGGAGAAGGCGTACCGCGAGGGCAGGGCGAAGGCCATCGGCATCTCCAACTTCGAGGGCAGATACTTTGCGGAGCTGCAGACAAAGTGGGAGATCGTTCCGCAGTTCATCCAGGCGGAGGCGCACCCATACTTTGCCCAGGACGGGCTCCGCGTTACCCTGGACAGGTACGGCATCCGGCTGATGAGCTGGTATCCCCTGGGCCACGGCGACAGGAGCCTGATCGGGGAACCGGTTTTCAAAGTGCTCGGTGAGAAATACGGCAAGACCCCCGCCCAGGTCATCCTCCGCTGGCATGTCCAGATGGGCTT
>CADBNX010000581.1 GCA_902796115.1 uncultured Eubacteriales bacterium | reverse complement strand
GTTTCATCGGCGGAACTGGCCGGCGGAGCGGGTTTTGATTGACAAAAACGGAACAGACTGTTATCATGGTGCCGAAATCCTGATAAGGCACCGCCCTGAGGTGACTGAAAGGATTTGTTTATTCTCTGGACTTGAGAACATTTCCTCTGCAGAATGATGGGGGTGAATACCGAAAATGAAGAAGCTGATCAGTCTTGCGCTGGCGCTGTGCGTGCTGCTTGGTGTCAGCGGTGCGCTGGCGGATTATACGCCGGTAAATCTTGCCCATATCGTGGATCCGGACAGCGACCGGGGCATTGTGCCCATCCCTCCGGGAGAAGATGGTAAGTATCCGCTGAATCCCGTCATCGAAGGGGAGAGCGGCACCACCGGTCTGCCTTCGAGCGGCACCTATATCCCGATCCTGGTGAATATCGCGAACCTGACCAGTCATATCCCGCCGTGGGGGATCGCGGAAGCGGATCTGATTTATGAACTGCCGATCATCAATTATACCGGAACACGTTCCATGGCGTTGTATACAGAAACCTTTCCTGAGGAAGTGGGCCCTGTGCGTTCCGCGCGTGTGCTGCACGCTGACCTGCGGCAGGAATGGGACGCCGCGTGGGTGTTTGAAGGAATACAGGAATCAGAAGGTACGAATGTTTACGTTCGTCTGCGGGAACTGGGGGTCAGCCGGAATCCGGATACGACGATCATCTACAACCAGGGCGACAGCAAGAAGTGGAGCCAGGGATTCCGCTCTCCCTATAATCTGGATCCGAACAATTTTTCGGTACGTCTGAACAAAATCGCGGAAATCGCTGTGGAAAGCGGGCATGAATGGCATCAGCGGCCCTTCCTGTTTACGGACGAGAAACCCATGACCGGGGACGACGCGGAAAAAGTAAACGTGATATACGGTACCGGCAGCTGGAACTGCGATACCTATTATAGCTACGATGCCGAAACCAATCGGTATATGCGCTATGTACCGGCCAAAGGAGATTATGTGGATATCCATGATCCGGATACGCAGTTGGGGTATGAAAACCTGATTTTCCAGTGGACAGACCTGAAATTCTACCAATATGACTGGCAACGGCCCGTGCTCCCGAATGTCGTGGGCGAAGGCAATGCGGATTTCTTCATGGGCGGAAAGCATATCTCTGGATACTGGGTACGCACGGATATCAATGAGCGCACGGTATTCTTTGACTCAGAGGGAAACGAAATTCAACTTCAGCGCGGACACAGTTGGATCGCGGTGACCAGTAATCATACCACGGTGTCCTATGAATAGCCACTCACAATATATACTCAAAGGAGCTGTAAAGGAGCGAAAGACGAAATGAAGAAACTGATTAGTTTGATTCTGGCTGTGCTGATTGCTTTTCCCTGCGTGAGTGCGTTTGCATATACGCCGGAAAGCCTGTCCAATGTGATCGATTCCCGGTCCGACCGTGGGATCACGCCGGCGGCGCCCGGCACGGACGGAAACTATCCGCTCAATCCGGTCATTCCGGGAGAAAGCGGCACTACGGGCCTCCCCTGGGATGAGCCATATATCCCGATCCTGGTGAACATCGATAATTTGATCGGAAAACACCTGCAGTGGGGGATTTCAAAAGCAGATATCATTTATGAACTGCCTGTAAGTGCGTATACCAATACCCGTTTGATGGCACTGTTCACACATGATTATCCGACAGAAGCGGGACCGGTGCGTTCCGCGAGGCTCATCCAAGCTGAACTTCGCCAGGAATGGGACGCGGCATGGGCTTTCTATGGAGAAGAGTCGAAGAATGGATCGAATTTAGTAAGCCCATTTCTGAATCAACTGAAGCTTCCACGCCGTGACGGCACGATTATTTTCAATGGCGGTGATGAGAAAAAATGGACTAAAGCATATTCCCGTGTGAGCTATAATACGGCGCCTCACAATGTATCAGTTGATTTGACATATCTGGCGCGATTGGCCGTGGAAAGCGAACACGAATTTGTTCAGCGGCCTTTCCTGTTCACGGACGAGAAGCCGACTGTCGGTGATGACGCTGCTCGGGTGAATGTGATTTTCAATTACTTTGATAAGGAAGGCAATGTGAATACCGCGCCGTATATTCCGGACAACAACAATTCCACCGGCAGTGAAAACTGCGACGCATATTATACGTACGACGCTGAAACCAACAAATACATGCGCTGGAATCCGAACAAGGGCAATTACGCGGATCTGAGCGACCCGGATACGCAGCTTGGTTATGAAAATCTGATTTTTCAGTGGGCTACGCTGTCCTGGAATGAAGGCAGTACGGAGCATCCGCTGCTTCCCGATATCGTGGGAAGCGGAAACGCGGATTTCTTTATGGGGGGAAAGCACATTTCCGGATACTGGGTGCGTACAGGACTCAATGAGCGCACGGTGTTTTTTGACGCGGACGGCAATGAAATCCGGCTGCAGCGCGGACACACCTGGATCACGATCCATAATTACCGTACCGGTGTTTCTTACGAATAAGCATTGTATTACATACCCGGCGGCGATGCCGCCGGGGCTTGTGCGTTTTGGGTTGATATCAGGAAACGCATATGTTATAATAAATAAACGGAGTATGCGGCTCCGTCAGTTGATGATGGCATTTTCGTATACGGAAAGCATTCTGGTTGATTGACGGTACATATCTTCAGGGAGAACCGTCGATTGATATGATGGTATCGGGAAGAATGATTTCCATATCGACAGGCAGGATCATGATGCGGCACCAATGCGGCTTGCTGGGCTGTATCTGCTCCGGACAGACAGTTTCCTGCGAACGGAACGCGATATGTGCTCCGTTATAGCGGAGCTGTATCCGGTGCGGAGTATGTACGAATAATTCAGGATAGATTCATTATCTGTTTGAAAAGATGTATGGAGAGTGGCTTGTCCAGTGAGATCGAAAGATAAACAGACAACTGAAAAGCGGATTTACAGTAAAAAAGTGGCAGTTTTTATACTGCTTGTACTCTATGATATAGTGGCAGTATGCGGTGCTTATTTTCTGGCGTTGTTGCTTCGCTATGACGGGGAGTACTCCCAGATACCGGAAAAAGTTTTGCTTGCATACATTCACTTTATTGGACCTTATGCGGGTTGTTCCTTCATTGTTTTCTATTTTTTTCGGATGTACAGCAGCATGTGGCAGTTCGCAAGCCTGACGGAGTTGCTTCGCACATTGTTGGCATCGCTGATCACTTCCGCTACTCACACGGTTCTCATCACTGTGCTGATCATTCGCATGCCAATCACCTATTATGTGGTGGGCGGACTGCTGCAGTTCGTATTTTTGATTGCCATACGGTTTGCGTTCCGTTTTGTGAAGATATTAAAAAGAGTTACAAAAGCGGCGGAAGGAGACGCAAAACGTGTCATGCTGATTGGTGCCGGTGCGGCGGGACAGATGATCCTGCGGGACATGCAGCAGGCGGAAGAAGTGACTGACAAGGTCGTCTGCATCATCGATGACAATGCGGAAAAATGGCACCGGTATCTGGATGGGATCCCCATTGTCGGCGGCAGGGACGATATCCTGAAGGCGGCAGCTGATTATAAAATCGACAAAATCTTTCTTGCGATTCCTTCCGCAACGGCACAGCAGAAACGGGATATCATCAGCATCTGCAGCGAAACGAACTGCGAACTGAAACAGCTGCCCGGCATGTACCAGCTGGTTACGGGAGAACTGAGTGTTTCGGCTATGAAGGATGTATCCGTGGAGGATCTCCTGGGTCGTGAACCGATCAAGGCGGATATGCGTGAAGTTTTTGAGTATATCAACGGAAAATCCGTTCTGGTGACCGGCGGCGGCGGAAGCATCGGATCGGAGCTTTGCCGGCAGATCGCCGCGCACCAGCCGAAACAGCTGATCATATTCGATGTGTATGAGAATAACGCCTACGCGATCCAGCTGGAACTGAAGGAAAAGTATCCGGAACTGAACCTGGAGGTGCTGATCGGCTCCGTGCGGGACAGCCGGAGGATGTTCCAGCTGTTCAAAACCTACCGTCCGCAGATCGTGTACCACGCCGCAGCACACAAGCACGTTCCACTGATGGAGGACAGCCCGTGCGAGGCGATTAAGAATAACGCGATCGGTACTTATAAAACCGCTTACGCTGCCATGGTGGATGGATGCGAGCGGTTTGTGCTGATTTCCACGGATAAGGCGGTCAACCCTACCAAGATCATGGGCGCCAGCAAACGGCTGTGCGAAATGATCATTC
>CADBNX010000580.1 GCA_902796115.1 uncultured Eubacteriales bacterium | reverse complement strand
TTTTTTCACAAGCTCGGGCGAACGGTTGGAACGCGCACCCAGGTTATAGATCCTTCGGCATCCGTATGGCCTCAGGATGACGCATTGTTGGCGGAGTTCTAAGGGATTTAGCGAAGCGACAAACTTTACACTCTTCTCTCTTCACTGAACGAAGCGAAGCGGAGTTCCTTCTTCCCTCTTCCCTCTTCCCCATTCCTCCCGATCGTGGTATCATGAGTACGGCTGCCATGCGCACACAGGGATGCCATCACACGCAGGGGGTGAAAGGATATGAAAAAAACGAGGTACTGGTTTCTGGCGGCGCTGACTGTTCTGCTGATCGTGGGGCTTACCGCCGGGGCGTTCGCGTATGAAACGGGAAGAAACGGAAGGATCGACTGGACGCTTGACGATTCCGGCGTGCTGTCTTTTTCCGGAGAAGGCGTACTCAATTACTGGGAGCTGGAAGCGACGCGGTCGGCAGTCAGGCTCGTCGTGATCCTCGATGGGATCACAGGGATCGACAATGCCTTTTCAGACTGCCCCAATCTTGAGGAGATCCTGATTTCGGACAGCGTCACAAGCATCGGACCGTATTCGTTCAACGGATGCGCGAAGCTGAAGTCCATTGATCTGCCGGAAACCCTGACAGATATTCAGAACCACGCGTTTTACGGCTGTACCGGACTGGAGCGGATCTCCCTTCCGCAGGGGGTCACCGCAATTGAACCGTACGCATTCTGCGGCTGTACGTCACTGACGCAGATCGGGATACCGGACAGCGTGACAGAGATTAAAAACCATGCCTTCAGTCACTGCTCAGCGCTGAAGACGGTATCGCTTCCGGACAGCGTGACCGGGATTTGGAACGCCGCTTTCGAGCACTGCACGGCGCTGGAGCACATCAATATCCCGAGCGGCGTTGATACCATTGAAGAAGAGACCTTCTCCTGCTGTACCGGTCTGAAAAGCTTTGTCATTCCGAACACCGTTACGACGCTCGGAGCCGGCGCGTTCCTGAACTGCACGGGAATCGGGGAGATTACCATTCCCGACAGCATTATTCAAAACGACGGCGCGTTCGAAAACTGTTCTGCCACGCTGTACACAAAAGTTTTCAGCGATGTTTCGTACCTTCTGCCGGCTTTTTCGGATCCCGATTATCCGGGCATCATTTTTATGTATGGCGATGTGCGAATCGAACGCCACAGCCCGGACGGTCTATGGTCCGAATCGCTTCTCGACACCGGCCTTGTGGTATGCGGCGCGAAGAAGGACGTGGAAAACGCGGTTCTGCCCCACGGCGTTCTGGGGATTGACGAATACGCTTTTTCGGACTGTACCGCGCTCAGGAGCGCAACGCTGCCCGAAACCCTGCTCAGTATCGGGAAAAAGGCGTTCTTCGGCTGTTCCTCCCTCACAGGCCTGACGCTGCCTCCAAGCGTGGTTTTCATCGGCGCGGGCGCTTTTACGGGATGTTCCGCGCTTGCGAACATTAACATTCCGAATGGCGTAACTGCCATCCTCGACAGCACTTTTTCGGGATGCTACGCGCTGAGCGACATATCGATTCCGTCCAGCGTGATCCTGTATGAGCAGTTTGCTTTTGACGGATGCGTCCGGGTGAGCGGCTTTTATCTGTCCGATGAAGCCCGGATCGAAAATTCGTCCTTTCAGCTTACCGCCGTCCTGTACGCGAAGATCGGAAGCCGGGCCGCCAAATCAGTCAGCGCCGCGATCTATGAATACGTAACGCCAACGAGAAATTACACGTTCCGCGATCCCGACAGCCCGGATCTGATCCTGCAATATCAGGGAGAGGATCAGCAGATTCTGACGCTCCTGGAAGCGGACCGGCAAATCACAGACGGACATTTGCCGGACGGGATCACCTGCATCGGGGAAGGAGCGCTCGATTTTTGCTATGAACTGACGGATGTGATCCTTCCGGAAGGCGTAACCGCCATCGAAGCGAACGCGTTTCAGGGGTGTTCCGGTCTGAAAGGGATCACGATTCCGGACAGTATCGCGCAGATCAGCACCGAAGCGTTCAGCGGATGTTCCGCCGTTCTGTGGGCGCCGTTTGACAGCCCGGCTTCCAAAACCCTGAGCGCCGCCGGGTATTCGTTCCGCGATCCGACGTATCCCGAGCTCGGCTTCCGGTACACGGGCGAGGGCCGGGAAATGCTCATCGTGACCGAAGCGGATCAGACCATTCAGGACTTCGCCCTTCCGGAAGCCGCGTCCGTCATCGGAAAGGACGTGTTCAGCAGATGTCCCAACCTGCGTGAAATCACGATTCCCGACAGCGTCACGGAGATCGGAGAAGGCGCTTTCCGGAACTGTATCAGCCTGACCGCCGTCACCTTTCCCAGGGATATCGCACAGATCGGGGCAGACGCGTTTACAAGTTCCGGCTTCCCGGTCGTATATTGCTACACCGCGACCTATGCCGAAAACTGGGCCCGGGAACAGGGATACCGGGTGGTCCTGCTGGACCGCGTCCCCGGCAACGCGGACGGAGACGAAAACGTCGATATACAGGATGCGCTGCTCGTGCTGCAATTCGTCTCCGGCCTGGAGCCCGACCTTCGCGCGTCGGCCGCGGATGTGAACGGCGACGGCGAGGCTGATCTGTCAGATGCCATGCTGATCCTGCAGGCTGACTGCGGATGGGATGTAACGCTGCAGTAAGGACGCGCTTCACCCCGCTACGCTACGCTTCCGCTTTCTGGACGGGGAACTCGTCGTTCCCTCCGTCCCTCGGGCGCGGTTCAGGATGGCATGCACTGCACTTCGTTTGTGCGTGCCTATCCTTCACCGGGCTTCCGGTTCATTTT
>CADBNX010000579.1 GCA_902796115.1 uncultured Eubacteriales bacterium | reverse complement strand
TATGTCAGACCGGTCGGGGATGAAGCGTTTTCCGAAGACATTGATGATGACCGCAGAGCAAAGCAGGCTCGTCCCGCTCCCGTGTACGCGCCGAAGGACGTATGGCGTTCGTCTGCCGTATATTTCAGCCGCAGCGCCGCATTCACCGTTCAGGGGAACACGCGGACCGTTTACGCATGGGAATGGAAGAATCCGCGTCCGGAAGCCAAAGTTCGGCGCATCCGGCTGATTGACGAAGAAAAAAGCGCTATCCGGCTGCTCTGTTTCGGCATAGGCATCCTGTAAGACCGCCGGGGATCCGAATCATTCCGGAAGAACCGCAGAATCCGTCCGGGCGGCTTCACCGCACGGCTGGCTGTCCGCGGAAAAAAGCTTCCATGACTTCCAGGTTCCGCGATTCCATGGGGATCCTTTCCCCGCTGACCCGATCTCCGAATTCGCCTTTTTTCAGCATTTCCCGAAGGCGCGCGCATTCCTCCGCCGCCAGCGCGTAATCGGCGGGCCGGTGGCATTCACCCAGGTGCGCGATCAGGTTGTCCCGCAGGATCAGACGCTTTTGCCTGCCGTCCAGCTTCAGAGGCTGAATGATATCACCGGCATACTCGAAATCTTCCTGTCCTTCCAGGAACATGCGCAGGTGGGTGGGGCGGTATCCCCACGCTTCTTCCGGTGTCTTCCCATCCCGAGAGATGTTATAGGTATCGGTGCCGTACATGAGCCGCGTGCTGTAATCGCGATAAAATGCGCGCCAGTTTTCCGGCTCCCGCAGGGAAAGACGCATGAGATCCCCGGGCGTCAGGTCAAAACCCGCGTATTCGTGCGCTTCCAGAAACTGCGCCGCAGCGCGCGGCGTCTCTTCCACGTTGAACAGATGCGCCAGCGTCAGCCGCAGCGCCGGAAACTTGCGCATGAATCCTTCCATTTCCGCGAAAAGCTGCCGCCGCGTCGGAAAGGTTTCGTCACAGAACCATCCGGCGCGGATCGCATATTCGGAGCACTTGCTGCGGTCCCACATGTCGGACGGATCGGTCAGATGCAAGGTGATCGGCAGACGGCGCGCCTCGATATAGCCCCAGAAACCGTCCAGGATCGGGTCGTCCAGCGGATGGGCAAACCGCTTGCGCATGATGGGCTTGCCTTCCAGCATTTTGACCCCGTCGAATCCAAGCGCGTCGATTTTCCGGACCTGTTCCAGGAAGGACTGTGCGGTATCCCTGCCGTCGTACCAGTGGAACAGGCTGCCGAAAGCGTAATGGTGTACGCCCAGCCTTTCACGCAGATACAGGGCTTTGACGTTGGCAAAGGGATCGCATCCCTTGTTGGAGCTCTCGGTCATGGACATGATCGCGATACGGTCGTAGGCAAAATACCCGCAGACGGAACGGAGGATCTGCTCCGTTTCTTCGATAGGATGCGGATAAATGATATGGATGTGCGCGTCACAGGCGCGGAGATCGGAAAAGCCATGTTCTTTCAGATAGTCGGACATAAACCTCACCCTCCTGCCTGTATTATATAACATGTCAATCGGGCCGTAAAGGAAATCGGCAGATTTGATGTTTATGTGCAGAATTGATGGAAATCAGATCAGGCTCATTGTGCTTTGAAAAAGGTTGGTATATAATGCAGCAAGCAAAGGTATTAATCCGAATCATGCACAGGGAGGCGTGTCATGAAAGACCATCCGTTTCAACAGGGAACCTTTTTCCTGGGCTGCAATTACTGGGCGTCCCGCAGCGGGCTGTGGATGTGGAAAAAATGGGACGAGCAGGAAATCGAAAGCGATTTCCGCCGTCTTGCCGAAGCCGGCATCCATTACCTGCGCGTTTTCCCGCTCTGGAGTGATTTCCAGCCGCTGCGCATGCACCGCGGCTATCAGACAACGCCCCGCGAAATCCGCCTGGGCGAAGATGTGCTTCCATTCACCGAAGCCGGGCAGGCAGGGGTTGACGAAACCATGCTGACACGCTTCGGCCGTCTGTGCGATCTGGCCCAGGAATGCGGCATCCGGCTGCTGGTCAGCCTGCTGAACGGCTGGATGAGCGGGCGCCTGTTCCTTCCTGAAATGCTGCAGGACCGCAATCCCCTGCGGGATCCCCTTTCCGTCAAATGGGAAATCCGGTACGTACGGGTTATGATACGCCGTTTTCATACGCATCCGGCGATACTCGGCTGGGAACCGGGCAATGAAAGCAACTGTATGGGCCCTGTAGGAACCCCGGAGGAGGCCTATCTGTGGTTATCCTCCATCGCGATGGCCATCCGGACGGAGGATCCGGTTCATCCCGTCTTCTCCGGTTTTTCGGGTCCTTCAGCGGATGGCGTATGGTGTTCGAAGGATCAGGGAGAGTTCATGGATATCCTGACCACGCATCCGTATCCGCTGTTCACGGTTCATTGCGATACAGATCCGCTGAACCGGATGAAAAGCGCGCTCTTTTCTGCCGCGCGAACGGACTATGTATCCCACCTGGGCGGCAAAGCGGCATTCGTGGAAGAATTCGGTGTCCTGGGGCCGATGGTGGTTTCCGACGAAATCGCGGCAGACTATGTCCGTGCCGCGCTCATGACGCAGCTGGCGCATGACTGCCGCGGCATGATGTGGTGGTGTGCGCATGACCAGACGCATCTGGCATCAACCCCGCATGATTGGGATGCGGTGGAGCGTGAATTGGGCCTCTTCCGCCGGGATGGGTCCAAAAAGCCGGTGATGGAGGAAATCGTGCGGTTTTCCCACTTTACGGAATGGCTGCCTTTCGATTCCCTCCCACCGGCAATCGAAGATGCAGTCTGTATCCTGACACAGGGCAAGGATTCCTGGGGTGTCGCGCTCGGCGCGTTCATCCTGGCCAAGCAGGCCGGACTGAAACTGCGTTTCGCCGGGGTGGATGATGAAATTCCGGAAGCCGATGCATATATACTGCCTTCTCTCGAAGGACTCAGCCCCGTACCGAGGCATGTGCTGCATCAGCTTCTTGACCGTGTCCGCGCAGGTGCCACGCTCTGTCTTTCGATGGACGGCGCCCTGCTTTCCCCCTTCGCGGAGTTCAGCGGTGTCCGTGTGCTGACACGGTCGCATCAGCCTATGCGTGCAACAGCGACGGTCCAGGGTGTCGCCATCGCTGTGGAAAGTGATTTTTCATTGCATCTGCAGCCCATCGGCGCGGAAGTGCTCGCACGGACGGAACAGGAAGAAATTATCCTGACCCGCAATCGGTTTGAAAAAGGGTGCGTCTGCTCGCTGTTTGTTCCCATTGAAAAACAGGCTGCGCAACGCCCCTGCCTGACGGATGGACCGGACGCGCGGGACAATTACCGTTTCTACCAGGCCATGAACCTGCGATCCTGTCGGCACGCGGCAAGCATGGATGTACCCACCGTCGGGCTGACGGAACATCCCTTCGATGAGCGCCACCGTGCGCTTATCGCCGTGAATTACGAGCCTTATGAGCAGGAAGCCGTGCTTTCGCTTGCGAACGGGTGGCATATCACATCCTGCTTCAGTCCCGATAACGGGGTACAGGCTGTCGGAAACACGCTCCGTTTTGCCCGCAATACCGGTGCGGTCCTGCTGATTGAAAGAGAATGATTATATTCCCGGATGCGCGATGAACCCGCCGTCTACGGGAATCGTCACGCCGGTCACAAAGCCGGCCTTTTCGTCATCCAGCAGCCAGTCGATGCAGCCCCACAGCTCCGCTGCTTCTCCGAAGCGCTTCATCGGGGTATGGGCCATCACGTTCAGTCCGCGCTGGGTCAGATCCCCCTCCGGTGTGTACATGATTTTCCGGGAACGGTTGTTGATGAAGAATCCGGGAGCGACGCCGTTCACGCGGATCCCCGCGGGCGCGAGATAATTGGCCAGCCACTCGGTGAAATTGACGATGGCCGCCTTGCCCATCGCGTACGCCAGGTTGCGCGTCAGCGGCTTATAGCTGTTCATGGAGGCGAAATTGACGATGCTTCCGCCTCCTTTTTCCACCATCTGCCGTCCGAATACACGGCACGGAATCACGGTGCCCATCGTATTGATTTCAAGCACCTGCATGGAGATTTCGCAGTCCAGGTTGAAAAAGCCCTGCGGCACGCCTTCTCCCTCTTTCAGTTCTTCCGGTGTGAATTCATTGACGGTGGTGACCGCTTTGGAATTATTGCCGCCGGCGCCGTTCACCAGGTAATCGCACAGGCCCCATTCTTCTTTGATCTCATCCGCGGCTTTCTTCACCTGCTCTTCCTTCGTTACGTCGCAGGTCTTGATGAGGCAGAGTCCGCCTTCCTTCCGGATTTCCTCCGCCACGGCCTCAAGCTTTTCCCGGGTCCTGCCCATCAGCACCACTTTCGCGCCCTGGGCAGCCAGTTTCTTGGCAATGACGGAGCAGAGCACGCCGCCCGCGCCGGTCACAACCGCGATTTTTCCCGTATAATCCATCTTTCTTCCTCCTGTAGGCAGGTATCCCGCCCGTATCGTTACTCAGTATGTATCCCCGGTTTATTGAACCGGCAGAAGTTTATCCGCCGCGTTCCGGAAGCAGACCCGGTCAATCAGGTCACCCAGCACATCCCGGTCTGCGGGGAATTCGCCCGCGCGCACCTTCCGGGCAAGGAAGCGGCACAGCGTCCTGCGGAAGTAGTCATGCCGCACCATGGACAGCGCGCTCCGCGAATCCGTCGTCATCCCGAAGAACGCGGACAGCACCCCGTAGCAGCTCATCCATTCCATGAAATCCGTCATTCCCTGCAGGTGGTCGTTCCACCACCACGGCGCTCCCGGCCCCACCTGGCCGTGCGCGAAGGAGCCGCTCAGCGTGATCTGCGGAACCGTATCCGCGGGATTCAGGGAGAAAAGCAAGGTCTTCGGCAGGCTTCCGTCCTTCGCCTCGATACTCCGCAGGAAACGGGCCGTATCGTCCGGATCCACGCTTGCCCCGATCCCGGCAAATCCTCCCGCGGCACCGGCGACGCGCTTCAAGTAGGGCGAGGTCTGTCGCAGCGCGCCGATATGAAGCAGCAGCACCCAGCCGCGTTCCCGGCACTCCACGCCGAAGAAACGCAGCATCTCCCCCGCAAGCTCTTCCCTGCCGCAGTCCTCCGCGGCCGCCGTATCCGGAACCGTTTCCTCCCGATAGCGGAATCCCGCGTCCAGCGAGATATCCATCACATTGCAGCCGTGCTCTTCAAATACACGCAGTCTTTCCCGCAGCGCGGCTTTGTAATCCCCGACAGTACGGACGGGACTGCCGGTCTGCTCAGCAAGTTTTTGCAGCAGTACGGCATCCGGTGCCAGCGCGGTATCGGCGCGCAGGGACGGCACCACACGGATCCCCTCGGGCATCGCGCTGTCCGGCGGCGTATCCGTCGGAAGCATGCACGGCGCACTGTAGATCATGCCCGCGCGGCGCAGGATATCGGCTATGCCCATTCTGCCGCCGTGCAGTTTGCGGTCCATCACATCCCACAGTGCCCGGGCATTCTCCCCGTTGATGGGAAAATCGCGCAGATCCAGATCGAAGTATTCCGATAATTCCAGTTCCGCCCAGTGACAGAGCGGATTTCCCGCAAGGCGCGGATAGACGGCGCACCATGCACGGAATTTGTCAAACGCGTCCGTATCCCCGGTGATATACTTTTCCTCCACCCCGCAGATCCGCATCGCGCGGTGCTTGTACGGATCACAGGTCAGCCACAGCGCGGCGGGATCCAGTTCCGTACGGTTTTCAGCCAGAGCCGGGATGCTCAGGTGGTTGTGATAATCGATCAGCGGCAGTGAAGAGGCGCGCGAATACAGTTCTTTTGCAAGGTCATCCTGCAGCAGAAGATCGTTTTTCATCATGCGTCCACCTCGATCTCCGCGAGGGCCAGCGCGCAGCCGTCCATCTCGATGCCGATCTCCTTTTTCTCGTCCGCGGGCAGTACAAACTCCTCCGCGCATTTCAGGGTGCCTTCCTCCCGCAGCACGGCTTTGTCCGTTTCCGTCAGCGGTTCCCGCAGCTTTTCGCGCACGAATTTCTCGTAGGGATTGGTATGGAAGCGGTCGATCAGGTATACGCGCACCTTCGCTTTTCCTTCAAGGCCCTCCAGCCGCACATACGCCTTCTCCGGCTGCAATTCCCTGTCGAAATTCTCGGGCGCGCGGGACAGCAGCACTTGGATTCTCCCGTTTCCCCGTGTCGCCAGTACGCTCGTTTCCTCCGTATCCCCGCTGCTCTCCAGCACTTCGTTTCCCAGGTTCGCCATCATTTTGTACGCGTTGTAAATCGGCTTTGCGATATGATCCATCGTAAAAAGATTGCGGAAGCCTGAGAAATTCACAACCATTTCATGCTGCCCGGAAAGGCAGATCATCATTTTGTCGACTTCCGCCTTCTCCCGGATATAGAGCGTAACCATTTTGCCCATATAGGCGGCATAATCGCTTTTGTCCCGGAAGATCAGGGCCGGGCATTCCTCTACATCGAAGAAACCGTGGCTCGACGCGCCCCATTCGTCCACAAAAATCGGCAGTCCCTCCGGGTAGTACTTCCGCACGATCCCCTGCAGCACCATATGACTTTTCAGGGTATTCCTCACGTTGAAAGGCCTTTCCCCACTGTTGAGGAGCATCGGATTCGTGCCGTAGGTGTGGAAGCTGATATAATCCAGCTTCATCGGGATTTCCTT
>CADBNX010000578.1 GCA_902796115.1 uncultured Eubacteriales bacterium | reverse complement strand
CGGGTTCTTTTTCATCTGCAGGATCGTCACCGTCATGTAGGCAGCAAACAGAAGAAGGAACAGGATTCCGTTCCATCTCTCAAAGCGTCCCGCCGTATACGCGATGCAGGTATAGATCGCCGCTGCCGCAAAGAAAAAACCGGCAGGCAGCAACAGCGTCCTTTTTTTCACAGCGCCCGGCCGCACCGCGATTGTCAGCGCGGCAATCAGGCTGGTGTTGCAGATGATGGAACCGATCGCGTTGCCATAGGAAATACCGGCATTGCCCTCCAGGGCAGCCTGCGCAGAGACCATGACCTCAGGCAGCGTGGTGCCGATAGAAATCACCGTCGCTCCGATCAGCAGTTCCGGCCGATGATATCGCCGGGCTATGCCAACCGCACCGTCCACGAACCAGTCACCGCCCTTGATCAGCATTGCAAATCCCAGTAAAAAGAGCAGAATGGGTACAACCATTTTCCAGCCTCCTGTTTTCCATAAGGTGCGGGGATTCTGACCATCCTGTTTACGGATTTCTTTCCACACCTCAAATTAGTATAGCAACATCCCCGGGTTCATGTAAAGTGCGGAAAAAGAAAAATAGAACCACATATTTTGCTGTTTATTCCCATTCACAGGATAAAGATTTCTCGTCCCAAATTGTACATTTGAATACCCCTGTTCTCATTTCTGAGAACAGGGGTGTCGACAGGCTTGTAAGATTTAACGTTCTTTTTTAGCGTTACGATTATTCTGTCCAGAGGTACCCGTGTGCCTCCGCCCACTGTTTCGCGTACGCATTACGGCAACGGAGGATAGCACCCGGAGTGAATGCGTTCTCGCCAATGGCGGTTACGCTGGCCGGCAGTTCCACCAGTCGCAGAGCGGACATCTCTGAGAAAGCACCGATGCCGATAGAGGTGACACCCTCGGGAACGACGACCCGCTGGATGACGGAGTTCCCGGCGAAGGCTTCCTCCTCAATAGCAGTCAGCATGGCAGGGAGAGTCATGACCGCAGTGGGTGTCTCCTCCACAGTGAAGGCAATACTGGCAGTGGTGACGCCGCCGTCCGGGGTCGTTGCCCGCAGGGTGACAGTGTCCGTTCCGGCGGACAGAGCGGTCACCAGCCCGGAATTATCCACGGAAACACGGTTGTTGTTCACACTCCAGGTCAGATCAGTAATGGTGGCGTTCTCCGGCTCCAGTGTCAGCGTGAGCTGACGGGTATCCAGCCCTTCCATGCCGCGGAAAAGTGTAGTAATCCCCTCCGTGGTAAGGCTCAGGCCGGTCAGGGGCACATAGGCCGTCACCGGCAGGGTGATTGCCAGGCCGTCGGCAGCGGTCGCGGTGATATTGGCTGAGCCAGCGGTCAGAGCGGTCACCAGCCCGTTTTCATCAACAGATATGATCTCCGGCGCGTCGCTTATCCAGCTCAGGGCGGTCTCTGTGGTCGTCAGGGGCAGGAAGCTGACCTCCAGCTGGAATGTTTCTTCCACAGTCAGGAGCAGCTCTTCCGCGTTCAGGGTGAAGCTCTCCGGGAAAACCTGCACAGTCACATCCAAACTGGCGGTCAGGCCGTTGGCCGTGCGCACGGTGAGGATGGTTTCCCCACCGCCCATGCCAGAGACCAGACCGTTTTCATCCACCATGGCAACGGAGGAATCTGCAGTGTACCAGCTCAGGCCGGCGCCGATCTGTGCGTCCTCGGGGGTCAGCGTGGCAGTGAGCTGTACGCTCTCGCCCCGGCGCATTGTCAGGGTATCAAAGGGCAGTGCCACCCCGGTGACGGCAGCAGCGTTCGGGTCGTTGAAAGCAATGTTCCAGACATCCGCGTAGCTCTGGGCGGAAGATCCCACATGGCCGGTGATCAGCAAACTGCCGTTCCCGGCGAAGATGGCCTCGTTCACATTCAGGTCTGCGTTCTCCGGCAGGTACACGTTCCGCAGGGCGGAACAGCCGCCGAAGGCCATCTGCCCCAGGGATGTCAGCCGCTCCCCAGCATTGAAATCCGTCAGGGCTGCGGCGCCGTAGAAGGCCCGGGCACCGATGGACGTCACCCGGTTTGCGTTGAAGGCGGTTAGAGCCGAGCAGCCCCGGAAAGCATCGTCCCGGATGAACCATAAGCTGTCCGGCATGATGAGCTCCGCCAGATGGGTGTTGCCCAGGAAGGCCCGGCCGCCCACAGCAGTAACCGTCGATGGAATGGTATAGGAGAGATCCGGCTTACCAGCGGGATAGCATACCAGGGTTTCCCCATCATCGGAGAAGAGGACCCCCTCCTGGGCCATGTATGCGGCGTTGCTTCCGGAAACCGTTACAGCTTCCAGCTTGCTGAGGCCGGTAAACAGAGTCGGTTCCACCTCAGTGAGGCCCGCGCCGATATGCACCGTCTTCAGGTTGGTACAACCGGAGAAGGCCGTATCCGCCATCTGGATGACACTGTCGGGAATGGTCAGAGTAGAGAGCCCTGTGCAATCCATAAAGGCACTGGCGCCGATGGTCCTGAGGCCCTCTGGCAGGATGATAGCGGTCAGGCCGGTCTCCCCGGCAAAGGCGCCGGTACCGATGGCCACCACAGGCAAGCCGTTCACGGTGTCAGGCACTTGGGCGGTGCGGGTGCTCCCGGTCCAGCCGATAATGGTGATCCCGGTATCATCCCAGGTCCAGGTGAAGGGTACTTCCTCCTGGGTGCCGGTAAAGGCCGCGTACAGGGTCGTGTTGCTGCCGGGCATGATGTAGCAGCCGGAAATCAGCTCCG
>CADBNX010000577.1 GCA_902796115.1 uncultured Eubacteriales bacterium | reverse complement strand
CTCGCTGCGTCCCATGATGAAGTAGGCCGTCATGGCCTTCGTTCCGTCAGGCGTCTTGCCGATGATGATACCGCGGCCGGGGTAGGTATTGTCCTTCAGCAGTTCTTCAGGGGTGTTGATGCGGTAGATGTCCATGGGGCTCCTCCTTATTTGCTCACGATTTCTTTGGATACTGTTTCAACGCTCTGCGGCAGAATGATCCATTCCGCCTGTTCCATCACCCGGCGCTGGAGAACCTCCGGCGTATCCCCGGGCAGGATGTCCACCGCCTTCTGGGCGATAATCTCGCCGCCGTCGGGGATCTCGTTCACAAAGTGGACCGTGGCGCCTGTCACCTTCACGCCCCGTGCCAGCGCCGCCTCGTGGACCTTCAGTCCGTAGAAGCCCGTGCCGCAGAAGCTGGGGATCAGGCTCGGATGCACATTGATGATCCGCCGGGCATACAGGGTGGTGAAATCCTCCGTCAGAATGCTCAGGAAGCCGGCAAGCACGATCAGGTCTGTCCGGTTCTTCTCCAGCGCCTCCACCAGCTTCCCTTCAAAGGGCTTCTGCCCTCCGCAGGCCTTTTTGCTGATCTCCAGCGCCGGGATTCCTGCCCCTGCCGCCCGCTCCAGCGCGTATGCGCCGGGCCGGTCGCTGATCACCAGCGTCACTTCGCCGTCAGGAATCTCTCCCCTTGCCGCGGCGTCCAGGATCGCCTGAAGATTGGTGCCGCCTCCGGAAACCAGCACGGCAATTCGTGCTTTCCTGCCCATATGCCTGTCCGTCCTTTCAGATAATGGTGATTTTGTCCGCGCTCTCAACGATTTCTCCGATCACGTAGGCGTCCTCTCCGTTGTCCCTGAGAACCTGCAGCGCCCTGTCCGCGTCCTCTGCCGCCACGACGATGCTCATGCCCACGCCCATGTTGAAAGTGTTGAACATATCGCGTTCGCTGATGCCGCCCTTCTCTGCGATCAGTCCAAAGACCGCCGGCACCTTCACTGCGCTTCGGTCAATCTTCGCGCCCAGGCCGTCCGGGATGCTCCGCGGGATATTTTCATAGAAGCCGCCGCCGGTGATATGGCTGATTCCCTTCACGGCAACTTCTTTCAGCAGCGCCAGCACCGGTTTCACATAAATCCGGGTGGGTGTCAGCAGGGTTTCTCCCAGGCTCTTCCCGCCCAGTTCCGCCACCGGGGATTTCAGGTCTGCGTTTTCCACGTCGAACACCTTGCGGACCAGGGAGAAGCCGTTGGAATGAACGCCCGTGGAGGGCAGCGCGATCATGACGTCCCCGGCTTTCATTGTTTTGTTGTCGATGATCTTCACTTTGTCCACGATACCGGTGGAATAACCCGCCAGATCATAGTCATCCTCAGGCATAATGCCGGGATGCTCCGCGGTCTCACCGCCGATCAGGGCGCAGCCGGCCTGCACACAGCCTTCGCACACGCCCTTGACGATCTGCTCGATGCGCTCCGGAATGTTCTTGCCGCAGGCAATATAGTCCAGGAAGAACAGGGGTCTCGCACCGCAGCAGATGATATCGTTCACGCACATGGCCACGCAGTCGATACCGATCGTGTCGTGCTTGTCCATCAGCAGGGCAATTTTCAGTTTGGTGCCTACGCCGTCGGTGCCGGATACCAGTATCGGCTGCCGCATACCCTCCAGGTCCGGCTGGAACAGTCCGCCGATTCCGCCCACGTCCGAGCAGACACCGGGGGTCTCTGTTCTCCGGATATGCTTTTTCATCAGTTCGACCGACTTATAGCCGGCAGTGATATCAACGCCAGCGGCGGCGTAGGCTTCCGATTTGGAAATGCTCATGATTCGTCTCCTTCTCCGCAAACTCAATCGTCGCATGTCACCCTTGGTGCGGGCTCGCTGCTCGTTTCGTTTGACTCAGTCTTCTTTTCCGTTCCAGCAATATGTACAGAGTTCGCACGGATCAATGCCGATGGCTTTGACCACACCCTCCAGCGTCTGGAACTCCAGCGAGGCGAAATTGAACTTGTCGCAGATCGACTGGCGGAGCTTCTTTCCGCGCTCAGTGTTTCCGTCGGCGTATTCGTCAATGTGCTCGAATCCTTCTTCTCCTTCCAGCTCCAGGATCACCCGGCGGGCGATCAGTTCCAGGTCGCTGTTGGAGCGGGAGAAATTCAGGTACTTGCAGGCATACATGATCGGCGGGCAGGCACTGCGCATATGCACCGATTTGGCGCCGCTCTCATAAAGGAACTCCACGGTCTCGCGCAGCTGTGTCCCCCGGACGATGGAGTCGTCCACGAACAGCAGGTTCTTGTCTTTGATCAGCGCGTTCACCGGAATCTGCTTCATCTTGGCGATCTTATCCCGGTCCGACTGGCTGGCCGGCATGAAGCTGCGGCTCCATGTGGGCGTGTACTT
>CADBNX010000576.1 GCA_902796115.1 uncultured Eubacteriales bacterium | reverse complement strand
GATCAGCGGGATCTCGTCCTGCTTGCCGTTGCCGTTCGGGTCGTCGTCCCGGAAGTGGCGCAGCACGTCCACCAGTTCGTCCGTCGTATTCGGGATCTCGAGGCCCAGCTTCTCCAGCCAGGGCTGATAGATCATCAGGCGGCAGCCGGAGAGGGAGTTGTTGATGCTCATGAAGCAGTTGGCCAGCGCGTAGATGTTGCCGTC
This sequence comes from uncultured Eubacteriales bacterium, assembly GCA_902796115.1. Lineage (GTDB taxonomy): Bacteria > Bacillota > Clostridia > Christensenellales > Aristaeellaceae > RUG756. The sequence goes on along the minus strand of CADBNX010000576.1, from coordinate 2,101 downwards.
CGCGCAGGTCACGTTGCGGATGTAATCCTCATAAGTGACCGGGATCACCTCGCGGCCCGCGAGGCCTTCCTTCAGGTAAGGCATTTCGTCCTCGCCGTCCATGTACTCGTTCAGCGGCACGATCATGCCCATATCGCCGTACTTCATCAGGGACGCCAGGTCAAAGGCCGGGTTGATCAGGATGTCCGGCAGGTCCTCGCCGCCCGCCAGCATCATCAGCTCCAGCTTCTGCTGGCGCTCTTTGTCGTCATAGGGCAGCTTCTGGAACTGCAGGTCCACGCCGCATTTTTCCTCGATCAGCAGCGTCTGCTTGTTGGTGTCCCAGTCCTCGATCAGCGGATGATCCGGCACGCCGAGCACCAGCACCGGCGCGTCGTCCGCGAGCGCCGGGATGCACGCCAGCACCATGACCAGTGCCAGCAGCAGGGAAAGAATACTCTTCTTCATGGTCATTCCTCCTGTTAAATTTCGTCCTCAGGGACGTTTTCTGGTTTTATTATACCCGTTTTCCCGTCATTTGCAATTGGAAATTTCGGAAGGCAGGATTTTACAATAAATTTTGTACCATATTTGACATCTTTTGGGGTGCGGTCTTGACAAGGGGGAGATGATACACTATCATAAATTCATGAATCATTTTAGGAAAGAAGATGATTTTCCATGATCAACGTCAATATCGGCTTTTCCGATAAGACCGGCGTGATCAAGCCGATGCACTCCGTGAACAACGGTCCCGCGGGCGCTCGCGTGCGCGGAACCTCCAATTTCGATCTCTACAAGGCTGCGGGCATTCCCTATGCCCGCAATCATGACGCCTCTTTCTACGACGGCTACGGCGGGGAGCACACCGTGGACGTACACCGCATCTTCAAGCGCTTCGAGGCCGACGAGAACGACCCCGCCTCCTACCTCTTCGAATCCACCGACTCCTATGTGAAGGACACATTGGAGGCCGGCACGAAGATATTTTACCGACTGGGCGCGTCCATCGAGCACGGGCAGAAATACGGAACTTATCCGCCCGCGGACTTTGCCAAATGGGCGCGTATCTGCGAACATATCATACGCCACTACAACGAGGGCTGGGCAAACGGCTTCGAGTACGGCATCGAATACTGGGAAATCTGGAATGAGCCGAACTGCCGCAATGGCGGCTCCAACCCCTGCTGGCAGGGCACGGATGAGCAGTTTGTCGAATTCTTCACCACGGTCATCCGCCACCTGAAGGAACGCTTCCCGAACCTCAAATTCGGCGGGCCGGCTTTCTGCAACGCCTACGACGACTGCTACAACGACCTGCTTTTCTCCGAAATGCAGAAGCAAGGGCTGCCGCTGGACTTTTTCTCCTTCCACGGCTACGCACGCGATCCGCACTACTACGCAGAATCCGCTTTCAAGGCCAGAGCCGTGATGGAAAAGTACGGCTATCCGGATGCGGAGATTATCCTGAACGAATGGAACTATATCAGGGGCTGGCGCGGAGAAGACTGGACGTATTCCCTGCGTATGGAGAAAGGCCTCAAAGGCGCCTCCTTTATCACCGCCTCGATGATCTGCGCGCAGAATTCGCCCATGTCCCACTTCATGTACTACGACGCGCGCCCATGCGGCATGAACGGCATGTTCAATACCGACACCCTCGCGCCGCTCAAGGGCTATTACCCTTTTCCGATGTTCAATACGCTCTACAGGCTGAGCCGGCAGGTGTCCTGCGAAACCGACAGTGCCGATGTGTATGCGCTCGCCGCGCGCAATCGCGGAAAGGCTGCCGTTCTGGTCACTTACTACACGGACAACGACGATGCCCCGCCCGTGGAGGCAAAGGTGCATTTGACGGGCCTGTCCGAAGGCCGGGTGTGGAAGATTTCCTATCGCCTGCTCGACGCTTTCCATGACAGCGAGCTGATCCGCGAGGAGCGCTTCTCCGCCGGTGCGATGGATACCTACCTTACGCTGCCCCTGTTCGGCACGTATCTGCTGGAGCTGACCAGGGCGTAATTCCGGCGCGGTTCACCATGGCCCCGGTGAAATATGCCCTGCCTCAGTCCAGCCGGATCTGATCCGCCGCTTCCGCCGCGCTGCGCAGGACGGCCTTCAGGTC
>CADBNX010000575.1 GCA_902796115.1 uncultured Eubacteriales bacterium | reverse complement strand
GGAGGTCACTTCGTAGCAGCGCATCAGCCAGTCGATATGTGTGAACACGTGCTTTGCGTTTTTGAAAAAGGTGATCTCCGTGGGCTCCAGGCCCCACTCCTTCAGCTGTTCCCCCAGCGCCGCTTCATCGGGGTATCCCTCCACGTTGGGCAGCTGGTACATGCCGGAAAGCAGCCCCGGCTGGCTTCTCTTTTCGATGGCGATGCGGTCGCTGCCGTCGGTGATCAGCAGCACGGTCTTTTCCTCCTGCCGCCGTTTCGTCGTTTTGATCCGCACGGGCAGTTCTTCCGTCAGCCCTTCCCGCAGGGCCACGCACCGCTCCTGCAGCGGGCAGCGCTCGCAAACGGGAGCGCCGTTCGGCAGGCAGACCAGTTCCCCCAGCTCCATCAGCGCCTCGTTGAAGGGGCCGGGCGTCTCCGGCAGGACGGCCCGCAGCCGGGCGGAAACGTCCTTTTTCGTCTCCGGCAGCAGCACGTTGCGCCGGTCCCCGGTAACCCGGGCCATTACCCGCAGCACGTTGCCGTCCACCGCCGTCACCTTTTCATGGAAGCAGATGGAAGCGATCGCCCCTGCGGTGTATTCCCCCACCCCCGGCAGCCGGAGGATCTCCTGATAGGAGCCGGGAAATACGCCTCCGTATTCCTCCATGATCATCTTCGCGGCCTTTTGCAGATTGCGGGCGCGGCTGTAATAGCCGAGGCCTTCCCAGAGCTTGAGCAGCTTTTCCTCGGGGATCTCGCTCAGGGACTTCACGTCCGGCAGGGCGGCCGTAAAATCGGCGTAATACCGCTTGACCGCCTCGATGCGGGTCTGCTGCAGCATGATCTCGCTGATCCACACGTGATAGGGGGTGGCGTCCTCCCGCCAGGGCAGGGGGCGGCGGTTTTCCGCGAACCAATCCAAAAGCGGGTCCACGATCCATTGCAGCGCGTCCGGCATACCGATTTCCTTCCTCTCATTTTTTTCAAGTTTATTTTCAAGTAAAAACAGTATAAAGAATCCGTAAATTTTTGTCAAGTGGCGTAAAAGTATTGTCAATCCGCAAAAAAAGTGATAATATGATAAAATAACAAAGAATAAGGACGAATCTGAACTATGAACGAATATGCCCGAAATTCCTCCTACGGCCGTTCCCGCGGCAAGGGCGCCGCGGTGATCTGCGCCGTTATCACACTTGTGCTGGCGGCCGCCGTGGCGGCGGGCGTCTGGGTGACGCTCAACAAAAAAGCCGCCGAGGAGCCTTTGAAGACCAACGAGGAGACGATCATCCCCAACATTTCCGCCGATATGATCTACGCCATTGACCCGGCCGTGATCGAAAACTACCGCACGACCCACAATTCCGAGGCCAACCGGTCGGCCTACCGTTTTCTCCCCGAAAACGCCTTTACCACCCCGGAATACGTCAACACGGATATCACGGAGGCGTGCGTCGAGCCCGTCACGTCCCTTTCCATCGATATGAAGCAGAACGCGGACCTGACCGCCCTGCCGTATTTCAAAAACCTCTCCGTGCTGCGGATCTCCCACGCGGAGTTCCTGACGGACGCGGATATCGACGAGATGAACAAGCTGAACCTGACGGAGGTGGAGTTCATCATCGACCGGGACGACGTGACGCCCCGCTGGCAGTTCGCCGATTTCACCCGCTGCAACTGCGCCAACAAGCACATCACGCTCCTCAACGGCGATTTCGTCAACGAGAACACCGCCTACGCGATTTATCACATGTTCGGCAGGTTTTATCCTTCCGTGGTCTGCGACGGGCTGGATTACGATTTTTACCGCCAGATCGACGAGAAGCTGCAGGCGCTGATCGACAAGGTGGATTTCACCAACTGTCAGACGGACAAGGACCGGCTGCTCAAGTGCATGGTGGTGGTCATGAAGCACCTCTACTATGACGACGAGGTTTCCGATTATTCCCAGGTCAACGACGACATTTACGAGGGGACCTACATCTACAACCTCTGCGTCAACTACAACGACCACCAGCTCTCCTCCAACCTGCTGATCGACGGCGACAGGGGCTACGGCTGCTGCACCAATTTCACGTCGCTCCTGCTGGCAGTGTGCGTCAAGCTGGATATCGAGGCCTATATGGTGGACGGCAAGCGCAGCAACGACGTGGGCTTCCTCCACGACTGGATCTACGCCCCGGCCGACGGCGAGGGGTACTGTATCGATATGACGGAATCCAACCGCTGGTTCAAGCGCAGCGCCGGCATGTTCCACCGTTACAACAGCATTGTGATCGAGGGCGATCAGGACAT
>CADBNX010000574.1 GCA_902796115.1 uncultured Eubacteriales bacterium | reverse complement strand
TTACAACGCGTATGCCTCCCAGAAGGAAAAGAGGGAGCAGCTGGAAATCAAAAGCGAAACCTACCGGAGCATGATGCTGGAGCGGATTTACCGCTGCCTGCTGGGAGGACGGGCCCTGACCAACGAGGAATTCGCGCTGCTGCACTGGCAGGATATGCTGTACTGTGTGGCGGTGTGCGATCTGGTAGACTGCGGCGTGATGGAAGACGCACAGCGACGCGGACTTGAAGCGGCGCATATCCTTGCGGTCAGTATGCGCATGGACGGAGTCATGGCATTCATTTGTTATCTGAACCGCGAGGAACGCACGGACCGGCTGCAGGCCGTCCGGCTCATTCAGTCGGCTGTGAACAATCCGGACGCTGTACTGGGCATAAGCCGCGTTTACCGGGCGTCGAATGATTTCAGGACAGCATATCTGGAAAGTACGCTTGCCGTGCAGAACCATGCGGGAGAGGGTGGAGCGTATTTTGCGGAAGATGCTTTGCCGCAGGAAGAATCGCTGTTTTTTGAAACGTCCTTTGATACCATGCAGCTGATCGGTATGCTGCGCAGAGGGGATGAGCAGGCGGTCGCGCTGGTGGAAGGGCTGCTTGATAGGCTGGAGCTCTCGGGAGAAGCGGACAGCCGGAGAAGTTATGCGTTTTTCCGTCTGCTGGAGTATCTGCGCGGCAGCATGCAGAAGGCCGGCGTCGCTGCGGAAGAAAACCGCTTTGCGGAGATCGCCGGGATAAGCGGCGTGGCGGAGCGGCACGACGCCGTCAAAGAACTGATCCGGGAGGCCATCGAAGGACGCAGAAAAGCCCTGGTGCTGGAAAAAGACGCACTGGAAAAAGAAATGATCGCGTATACGGAGCAGCGTTTCTGCGACAGCGGCTTCGGACTGGATCAGTTTGCGGAACGGTTCCATATGAGTCCTTCTGCCGCCAGCCGGGCGTTCAAGGATGTCGTGGGGGTCAATTTCAAGAAATACATCAATAACCGGCGCATCGCCCTGGCGAAACTGCTGCTGGAAGCCACGGATGAGGGCATGGCTGAAATTGCCGAAAAAACGGGGTTTGCTTCCGCGGGTTATTTCGGACAGGCGTTCCGGATGGCGGAGGGCGTCAGCCCGGCTGTGTACCGGGAACAGCACGCGAAAAAAACCGGCACGAATGTATGATGGGATGTTCTGCTGCTCACGCGGGCAGAACGTCAGACCGGATGCGGCTGCTCCGAAATAAACGGAGAATACTGTATGGGACGAAGGGAAAGGAGCCTGTATGAAGATCGGCATTGAATCGGACGCATACTGGGACGAGGAAAACAAGCTATCTTCCATGCGGCGGGCGCGCAGCCACGGCTGGGAGTGCGTGGATTATCAGAAACTGGTCGATATCGAAACGCCGTTTTTCAGGCTCGGGGAAAGCGCGTTCGAGCGGGCCGTGACGGAAGATCGCGGGATCATTGAGGAAGCGGGGCTTGAAATCAGCCAGACGCACGGTCCGTGGCGGTATCCGCCGCGCGACGGCACAAAAGAGGACCGGCAGGAGTGGTTTGACAAAATGGCGCGCGCGCTGCGCGCCACGCGGCTGCTCGGCTGCGGATATATGGTCATCCACCCGCGGATGCCTTTCGGTACCGGCTCGGACGGGGACAGGGACGAATACTTTGCCGTCAACGGGGAGTTTTACCGCGGGCTTTGCACCGAAGCGGCGCGGGAAGGGGTTGTCATCTGCCTTGAAAACATGCCCATGCCCGATCTGCCGCTGGCGAGCCCGGGGCAGATCCTCGATTTCGTACGGAAAATCGGCCATCCGAACCTTCGGGTGTGCCTGGATACCGGGCACAGCGTGATCTGCTCCGTGCCGCCGGGGGACGCGGTGCGCCTTCTGGGGAAGGAGTGGATGCGCGTGGTGCACGTGCATGATAACGACGGACGGGGAGACCGTCACTGGCTGCCCTATACCGGAGTGATCGACTGGGAGGATTTCTCCCGGGCGCTTCATGAAATCGGCTTTGAGGGGACGGTGTCGGTCGAAGCGTACGTCAAACCGAAGATGCCGTCCGATCTGCTTTCCTATCATCAGATCGGTCTGGCACTGATGGCGAGGCGTCTTGCGATGTGATTTTTCCCGCTTCCCAGAACGCGATGGCGGCGGCCTGGGCCACGTTCAGCGAATCGACGCCGCGGCGCATCGGAATACAGA
>CADBNX010000573.1 GCA_902796115.1 uncultured Eubacteriales bacterium | reverse complement strand
TGCCGTTCCGCAGATCCTGGCCAGGGACCCGTCCTGTTTTCTCGGCGCGGCGCTCATGCTGCGGGATCTCGGCTACGGGGAAGTGAACCTGAATCTCGGCTGTCCATCCGGTACGGTCATGGGCAAGGGAAAAGGCGCCGCCATGCTGCGGGACCTGGACGCGCTCGCGCGTTTTCTGGACGGGATCTGTCTGAAATCACCGCTCCCCGTTTCCCTGAAAACAAGGATCGGCTGCGAATCTCCGGAGGAATGGCAGCCGCTCCTGTGTCTGTTCTGCGGGTATCCGGTGACGGAACTGATCCTGCATCCGCGTACCGCACAGGAACAGTACGACGGCTCCCCGCACCGGGAAGCAGTGGAGGCGACGCTTCGCGAAGCACCCTTCCCCGTGGTATACAACGGCGATCTTTTTTCGGCGGAAGCATGCCGTGCACTGTCCCGGGACTGTCCCGGCATCCATTCCCTGATGGCCGGACGGGGCCTTGCCGCCAATCCCGCACTGTTCCGTGAAGCCGCAGGAGGCGCGGCGCTGTCCATGGAGGATCTTTCCGCGTTTCACGACAGTCTGTACAGGGAATACCTGCGATACTGGTCAGAAAGCGCAGTGATCACACGCCTTCACGCGCTGATGGCTTATATGATCCGTTCTGTCGACTGCCCGCCGGCGCTGCTTCGGCGTCTGCGCAGGGCATCCGCTGCAGAAACGTATACGGATACCGTTTCCGAGGTCTTTCTCACCTGCCGTGTGCGCCCGGAACCCTGCTTGCAGCCCGAATTGCCCTGATACAGCCTTCGTTCCCATACAAAAACGGCGCTTCCGTTCAGGAAACGCTGTTTTTGTATTCCGCAGGGCATATTCAGCTGGTCGCTTCCGCTCATCGGTCCGTCCGGTCTCCGGAATTCTCTTCCGCTTCCCGTTTCTGCCGAAGCGTTTTTGCCTCCTCCCGCGTCAGGCCCGCTCCCATCCCCTGACAGGCGTAGCAGCGGTACAGGCACTGGGGACAGACACAGCAGTTATCGCGTTCCGAATGGATCATAAAGCTCTCCGAATCGCACACAGGACAGCTGCAGCGCATGAAATCCCTCCTTTGACAGCGGCATATATACAGTATACCACAAAAAAAGCCATTGCATAAGGCTCCCCTTTTTCCCGTATAATCTGATGATTCCTGCCCCTTTCATTTGCACGCAGATAAAAACCATGCTATACTTCTGATGACGGCCGGACGTCATCCCGTACTCATTCCGAAAAAGCTGCGGTATCTTTCAAAGGAGGAAATAATGATGAAAAGAGTTTTCGCCGTATTCCTCGCGATCATCCTTCTTGTACCGGCGCTGTCCGTGGCCACGGACGAAATCGAAATCGGAAGCACTAATTTTCCGAACGCGAGCCTGCGCACATTCCTGCGTCAGATCGACTCCGATCAGGACGGCTATCTGAGCCTGGAAGAACGCGAAGCAATCTCGCTGATCTTCCTCAATCAGCCGACCGGCACCACCCCCGCTGGCACGCTGCAGGGGATTGAATTTCTTCCGAATCTGACCAATCTGTTGTGTGAAAAAAACAACCTGACAGGGATCGATGCGACGCACAATACACATCTGATTAAGATCAACTGCCAGTCCAATTACCTTCGCACACTCCTCGTATCCGGATGCGCCGAATTGCAGGAGCTCCTGTGCACCAACAACAAGCTGACCGAACTGGATGTTTCCGGCCTGACAAATCTGAAAAAACTGTACTGCAGCAGAAACGAACTTGCCTGTATTGATGTGACCGGCCTTGACGCACTGGAGGATTTTGCCTGCAACAACAATTTTCTCACCGTTCAGCTGTCAGGAGGTCGGTTTGATCTGCGCACGCTCCCGGGCTTTGATCCGGACCGGGCGTCGGACTGGCAGGGCGGCACTGTGGAAGACGGATATCTGACCGCACCGGTCGGCGCAGCTGTGACCTATACGTATGATTGCGGCAACGGTTTCAGCGCGGATTTCATGCTCTTGACAGAAGCCTCTGACGATGCGGTGGTCGCTGTGGACGAAGCGCATTTCCCGGATGACGGTTTCCGTGACTGGGTCAGCCGGAACCTTGACCTGAATCATGACGGATCCTTAAACGAAAGCGAAGTCGCCGCGGTCACATCCATTGACGTAAGTGATACGCCGATGGAAAATCTGGACGGTATGGAAGTATTTACGGGACTCGAAAACCTGAATTGCGGCAATTGCGGCCTTACATCCCTGAACCTGCGGGGATTCTCCATGCTGAAAGAACTGGGCTGCTCGGACAATCCCCTTTCCTCGCTCGACCTCTCCGGCAATCCGGAACTTGAAGTGCTGTATTGCGGAAACTGCGGTCTGAAGTCTCTCGATCTGTCCGCGCTGAAAAAGCTGGGCTTTCTGGAATGCCACGGAAATATGCTGACCGGGATTGATACCTCCGCCAATCCGGAACTCTACGCCCTGATCTGCACCGACAATGCGGTCGAATCCCTGGATGTTTCCGGAAATCCCCTGGTGAAGCTGATGTGTGAGAACAACCGCCTGACACAGATCGACGTGCGCGGCAAAGGACTCTATTTCCTCTATTGCAGCGGCAACCAGCTGACCAGCGTGAATATGACCGGCCAACCGTATGACGTTGACTTTGTGTGCGAGAACAATATCCTTGCCGTGAAAGCGGAAAACGGTGTCTTTGATCTTTCTTCCCTTCCCGGTTTTGATCCTTCCCATGCATCCGGATGGACCGGAGCTTCGGTTCAGAACGGAGTCCTGACCGTTAAGCAAAGCGGGAACGTGACCTACACCTATGACTGCGGCAGCGGTTACAGCGCCGTCTTTACGCTGGCTGTGACCGTTTCGGAAGCACCGGCCACGGAAGCACCCGCAACGGAAGCGCC
>CADBNX010000572.1 GCA_902796115.1 uncultured Eubacteriales bacterium | reverse complement strand
GCGATTTGGAGGCCGACCATTGGAAAATAGCAATAAACGATCAGATACAGCAGCGGAATCAGCAGCAGGAGATACAGCTGCCACTGTTCCCGTGCTTTCTTCAGCTTCCGGCTAATCATTTTTAATACCGCCTCCCTTGATGAAGTCGCTCGGAGACATACCGGTGCTTTTTTTGAATACACGGGAGAAATAGAATTCATTGGAAAAACCGGTAAGGAATGCTGTTTCCTGAATGTTGTGGTTGCTGTAGAGCAGATAATTCTTGGCCAGATTGATACGGATGAATTCCTGATACCGGCTGAATGGCATTCCTGTATAGGCTTTGAATTTCCTGCGGAAACAGCCTTCGCTTAAACCGCACTGCCGCGCCAGATCGGAAACCGAAAACTCCTGCCGCGGGTCGCGTTCCATACGGTAGAGAATCTCTTCCATCTGGGCGGAGGAAGTTCTGGTTTCCGCATCGGTCAGATGATCGGTGATCATCTCTATCAGCAGTTTTTCCACGAGATTGCGGATGCGCATTTCATAGCATATTCTTTTGGTGATCCACAAGTGATGGATTTCCCGGAAAATGGGCGCCATCGTCCGGTAATTCAGATGGGTAACGCCCATCAGCGATGAAATCAGCTGTTCCCCTGCTTCATCCATGTGAAGATCAAAGCTGATACAGTAGAACCCCCAGGGATCATTCTGATCGTTGCGGGCGCTGCGAAGCGTACTTCGCCGGATGAACATCAGATCCCCCTGCTGCAGGACATGGGTTTTTCCTTCCAGCATATAGGAAACACGGCCCTGGGTACACAGCGCCATCAGATATCCATTTTTAGAGACAGCAAGCTCGGTAAGTCTCCATTCCGGGCTTGGCTCAAATCTCATTGAATGAAATATCTTCGTCACGTACAGATCAAATGCGTTATTCATTATGGTTCCTTTAGCAGATCGTTCGCTTCACACACATATACGCGCCTGGTACCGGAGGCATATCCGTTAAAGGCAATGTAGCGGAAATCATAACTCCAGGCAGGATGGGGATCCACACGAAAATCAGAAACGGAACCCGTCTGTGTTTTCATTCGCAATAAAACGCTGTCTTTTCTCTTTTCCGTGTCGATCAGGCGCAGGGGAACCGTTCCGTCTTCTTTTGCAAAAAGAGGATCGCCGTTGACATAAGCGTCTGTCAGCAGATGTTTTCCGTCCCGATGGAAGGAAGGATGGCCTGATCCGAAGATTTTATCCAGGATCGGGTGCAGATTGCTGCCGTCGTACCCGAAGGATACGAATTTCAGGTGCTCGCCGTTCAGAATCAGGTTCATGGTAATATGCCGACTATCCGGATGCCAGTTGACATGATGCCCGCCTTTTGCCCACTCTTTCCAGTGCAGGGCAAGGCGGATATCTTCTCCCTGCGCGTCGGAGGTGAACACCATGGCCAGGTGTTTTTTTTCGCCGGGCACGAGGCAGCGCATCACATAAAGAATCCGCTGTCCGTCCGGGCTCCATTTGCACTGAAAGCCATAGAACTGCCCGTTCCGGAAAGGAGCGAGGTTTTCCAGGCCTTCGTCAATCAGCCGGGAAAGGGGCATGAAAAGCGTGCATTGTCCGGAAAGGGTATCCGTTCTGAAAAAACCGTCATCCTCGGGGTGATCCCCGTTGGGCAGCGCATAGGCGTCCGGGACTGCCACACCGTACCCGGTTTGTGTGAGCCTGCTTTTTGACAGATTGTGCGTCAGTGCAAATCTTCCGTCGGGGGACAGCATGAAAATTCCCTGTCCCATCCGGCGGATGCTCCCATTCCGGATATCGTGTCTCACCAGACAGGGCACCCATGTCCGGGTATCCACATCATTGTAATACAGGATTCCTTCTCCGCCCCATTGCAGATTGGCGCCGACCTGAATACCCCATCCGCGTGTTTCGGCAATGATCGTCTCTTTTCCTGTTTCCAGATCCACCAGAAGGATTTTCGCCAGGTCTCCGGGTGAAGGAAGCCGGTTTTCGTAAGGCAGTACACAGGCTGCCAGATACTTCCCGGAGGGGGAAATGGGAGAAGTGTCAAAGAAACGGTGAATGGCAGCTCCGTGCTCCGGTGTCACACAGCATACCGGCACCTGACAGGAAGGATCGCGGTAAGGAGGAAATGCCTCAAAATTCATAGATACCTCCCGAAAAAGCAGCTGCCCGACAGACAGGTTCTTTCGGGCAGCTGCTCCGGATTTGATTAATGCTGATTCATACGGTCAAAGGCTGTCTGTTTGGCGGCGGTCAGTTCTTCCAGACCCATTTGCTGCAGCATGCTCAGATAACTGTCCCAATCATCATCCAGACTCATGTCTCCGTTGATGAAAAGCGAGAAGCATTCTTTGGCATACCCAAGCAATGCGTTCTCATACTGATCGATCACTTCCTGCTCCTCACCGGTGTAAACCAAGGTTCCGATTGCCTTGGACCGGTCTTCCAGATCAACGAACTCCTGCATGGTTTCGGCGATTGCCAGTTGGGTATCATAGGGATTGACGGCGGCTACCATGCCTACGCCATAGGAATAATCGCGGATGAACGGGCCGACCTGTGCCCACCACTGGTTTTGCTCGATATTCCAGGGCGTGATGGCTTTCAGAATCGGTTCATAGCCCATCGAGGCAAACATGGAGGTTTCCCCCTCTTCGGGTTTCACCCAGTCAACGCCCTCCTGTCCCCAGCGGGTCATTACGGAGAAATAACGGCTGCAAAGCAGATCACCCAGACGGAAAGCGGCTTCCGGGGTTTTGCAGTTGGTGGTGATCACCATGGCGGCTGCCGGCATGGAAAGATTGACGGAAGTATACCGGCCGGCGGGACCTTCCAGTTGAGGCAGCACATAATATTCCGTGCGCCGCGCGTCGGTTGCCCCGAGATAATCGGATACCGTACCGCTGGTGACGCCGACCTTGGTGGTTTCCTCGCTCATGAGCACTTTGAGCTGGCTCTTGTCAAGCGAGAGACTCAGCTCAGACATCAGCCCTTCTTTCATCAGCGCATTCAGTGCCCGCAGTCCTTCCCGCCAGCCGTCCGAAGCATAGGCAGCCGTCAGCTTGCCATCCGGGAGAATGGTAAAGTAACGATTGGAAGTATAGTTGGTATAAACAAAGCAGTTCATCAGTGTGTTGGCAAGGCTGCGGCTCCGGAAAGCAAGCGCATCCCGGTCCACAATCAGAGGAATCTCATCCTGAACTCCGTTGCCGTTGGGATCCTGATCCCGGAAAGCAACCAGAACCTGACAGAATTCTTCATACGTAGTCGGCACTTCCAGATTCAGCGCATCCAGCCAGGGTTTATAAATAAACAGCCGCTCTTCGTGCTCATTCAGCAGAGACTGATTGAAACGGTACACGCCATACACGTTTCCATCCGGCGCAGTGACATATTTCAGCGCATCTTCCACGGTCAGCCCCGTGTTGCTCATGGAATCACGGGTATAGTAGGCGCAGTTTTGATAATACTCGTTCAGCGGGATGATAGCATCCGCTTCGGCCCACTGCATCATCTGGGATATGGAAAAAGTTCCGCCCATAATGATATCGGGAAGATCCTCTGTATCGCCCATCACCATCATATTGATTTTCTGGGTCATTTCATTCTGATCGGCAAAGAAGACGAAATCCAGATCATAATTGCCGATGCGCTCCAGCTCTGTCGTCATGTAGTTGGTTTCAAAGTCTGTCACATAGGCATTCATAGCCAAGCCGATGGTCAGTTTGACGGTTTCCTTGCAGATGGGTTCCGTGCCGGGCTCATTCAGGTTTTCGTCAGCGGCGAAAGCAAGACAGGCCCCGCTCATCATGCAAAGACAAAGGATCAGTGCGAGAAAACGTTTCATGGGTTCATCCTCCTTCATGATTATTGGTATTCTTATTGTATGATATATTTCCTTTTTTTCCATTCACTCGGCAAACAATTCATATCCTTTTTGAACAGATCGGTTCATAGAAGATGAAACCAGAACGGATTTATGATATATTGCGCTAAGTGAGCATATGATGATTCATTCTGAAATACGCTTTATGAAAAAGAGGTTTGAAAATGTCTGAACAAAACTTTGGTGAAATCATCGTAACCAGTCAGATGATGGCCTGACCCGCGTGAATATGCGGTTTGAGGGAGATACCATATGGCTTTCACTGGATCAGCTCGCGCTGTTGTTTGGCCGTGACAAATCGACCTCTCCCGTCATCTGAAAAACATCTTTGCGGAAGGAGAATTGGTCAAGGATTCGGTTGTTGCAAATATTGCAACAACTGCGGCGGACGGGAAAACCTATCAGGTGGATTACTATAACCCGGATGCCGTCATTTCAGTGGGCTATCGCGTGAAATCCATCACGACCACCCGTTTCCGCCAATGGGCCACGGCTCGCCTGAAAGAGTGCATTCAGAAGGGTTTTACGCTGGACGATGAACACCCTGAAAGGCAACGGCCGCGGCAGCTGCCGGAAAGAAGCTTTGGATCGCATCCGTGATATCCCCCTGTCTTCGCATACAGAAAAAAAACAGTCCCTTCCCCGAAAACCGCTTGACGCCCGGGAGGAAGCTGCCTAT
>CADBNX010000571.1 GCA_902796115.1 uncultured Eubacteriales bacterium | reverse complement strand
CAGCGCGTCGGGCAGTTCGTTGCCGCCGGACATGATCATCGCGTTGATCTTGGTGCCGTAATCCGTTGCCGGATAGACTTCAAACTGAATGTCCACGCCCAGTTTTTCTTCCAGCTGCAGGGTGGTCCAGTTTGTGTTGAAGTCCTCCACGTTGGGCGTATCCTGTACCGCGATCGTGATGACCGGAATTTCTTCCGCGCCGGCAATCAGGCACAGGGACAGGCACATCATGCCTGCCAGGAGCAGGGCCAGAAACTTTTTCATAGTCTTGCCTCCTTAAAAGGTGGTTTATTTATACATGCGGTCATAGGCCGCCTGTACTACCTCGAGCAGTTCGCTCAGACCGATGTTTTCGAGTTCTGCCACATAGTTGTCCCACTCCGCGTCGATATCGACATTTCCGGCCAGGAAGTTCGCGGTCATCTCATTGCGGTACGTATCCAGGGTGGTCTTGATATCCGTATAGACTTCTGTTTCATCCTGCGTATAAATCAGCATCGGGATCACATGATCCGGATTCCAGTCCGAAGTCTGATACAGTACGTTTGCTTCCGCATTGCGCTTCGAGAAGGCAGTTGCGCCGCTCTGGCTGATGCCCATGCTGTTCGCGATCGCGTATTCACGAATGTACGGACCCGTCTGGATGTAGCTGCGGTTCTGGATTTCGCCGGAGGACCAGAACTTGGCGTCATTATAGGGATAGAACAGCACGTCGTAGCCCGGTACATTCGCCGTCAGGTCGCTCAGGTCCACATCCTTGACATTTTCCAGATAATCCCAGTCCACGCCTTCCTGACCCCAGCGGGTCACGATGCCGAAGTATTCGGATACCATAAGATCGCCGATTCGGAACGCGGCTTCCGGATTCTTGCAGTTCTTGGTAATAAAGAAGGAGCCGTTATTCGGGACGGACGGACGGAAAGCCGTCAGCGGTTTTCCGGTATCGCGGTTCACGAGCGGCTGCCCCGCGACGAAGTCGTTTCTCCATTCGTTCGCGGCGTTGATCCGGGACGGGCTGGTGTATAAAAGCATCATCGTGGTGCATTCTTCACTGTTCAGCATGGCCAGATACTGGTTGTTGTCCTGGGTAAGGATTTCCTTCGGGATCAGGTCTTCCGCGAACAGCTTCGCCATGAACTTCAGGCCTTCCTTCCAGGCTTCCGTATTGTAGGCGACCGTAACCGTTCCTTCGTCGTCCACCACGAAATAGTTGCTGTCGCCCGCGTAGATATACGCGTTCATGATGTAGGAGAACCATCCGGGATAGACGCCGTTCATTCCGCCAACCATGCCGATCTCATCAGCCTTGCCGTTGCCGTTCAGATCCGTATTCTTTACCTTCACCAGCAGATCGTACAGCTCTTCGGGCGTCGTCGGCACCTGCGCATCCAGCGCCGCAAGCCATTTTTCATTATAGAAAAGCTTGTAGGGATGCTCGTTGCCGTAGCTCTGATTCAGCGTGGGAACGCTGTAAATGTTCCCGTCCGGCTGTGTGATCTGCGCGAAGAAATCAACGCCGGTGCGTTCGACCGCTTCGTGCAGGTTCGGGGAGATCTCCGGATCCGCGTAGTATTCAGTCAGCGGTATGATGCAGCCGGAGTCGATCCAGCTGTTGAGCTCCGAGAGGCTCGGCGTCACGAACAGCGCGTCGGGCAGTTCCGCTCCGCCTGACTGGATCATCATATTGATCTTGGTGTTGTAATCGGTCGCGGGATACACTTCGAACTGAATATCGATCCCCAGCTTTTCTTCCAGCTGAAGCGTGGTCCAGTTGGTGTTGTGATCTTCAACGTTCGTTTTTTCCGCTATGGCGATCGTAATGACCGGAATCTCTTCCGCGCCGGCGATCAGGCACAGAGACAGGCACATCATGCATGCAAGGATCAGGGAAAGCAGTTTTCTTACAGACATTTTTCCATCCGCCTTTCTTTTTTTCCGAAGCCTTAAAAAGCCGTTCGAATCATCGACAGGTCTGCAGGCTTCTTTTAGCATCATTTTATGATTTTCAGCGTTTTTCGTCAAGATGAAAATCGGTATTTCGGCTTTGGAAAATCGGTTTTGTGCCGTTATGGAGCGGCTCATCGCGGCGCTTTATTATCCTTTCAGTTTCAGGATTTCCTTTACAATCGGAATCACGCTCCGCGCCATGCGCGAAAAGCCGAGATCATTCGGATGACAGGTATCCGCCGTGCAGCTGTCCCGGTCCTCCGTTCCGAACAGTGTTTCCCCGTCAAGGAACCATACCCATTTG
>CADBNX010000570.1 GCA_902796115.1 uncultured Eubacteriales bacterium | reverse complement strand
CCGTGGATATGGCGCCCCGTGTCCAGGCCGGCCTGAATGAGCAGCTGATCGTTGCATTTTCCCGTCCGGCGGATCCTGCCTGTCCGGATCTGACTCTGACCTGCAGCGATCCTTCCGCATTTACGGAGTTTATTGATGTATTGTACGACGCGACCGATACGCGCCTGCTTGGGAAATTCGTGTTCCAGCCGACGAAAAAAGGACAGTATACCCTGTATTTCTCCAATGGCGGCGATTTCCGGTATGAGGTGGAAATTCTGGTGGATAATCTTGCCACGGTCAAAATTGCCTCGGATTCATTCACGATTCAGACAGGCTATACGGTTCCGACCGGACTTGCCCTGGAAGGCGGCGTGCGGTACGGGAAGCTGCGCGTTGGTTCATATGACACCGGTATCGTTTCCTTCAGCGCGGATCTGTCCCTGATGACAGGCCTCCGCGCCGGCACGACGACGGTGTATTACTACTGCGGAGAAAAAACGATCGGTTCATTTACCGTAACCGTGATGAGCGTCAGTGAAAACATCCGCCTGTCCGCGCAGTATGACAGGAGCACGGTGGAGTACGCGCTGCCTCTGACCGTTACAAACGAAAACGGGCAGGAGGTTCCGGCTCGGATCGAGGTAACGGAAGGAAAAGAGCACGCGGAAGTCCGCATCAGCCCGGATGGCGTAAACTATCTGTACGCAGATTCCTCCGGCGACGTTACGGTTACCGCGTGGGGAACGGATGGCAGCAGCGACAGCCTGCATATCCATGTTTATGAACTGCCGGCTTCCGATCAGGTACAGGTGAACCTGCCGTCTGAGACGCTTGCGGCAGGCAGTTCCGTTCCCATTACGGTTTCATTTGCCGAAGGAACCTGGGCGCCTGTTGAGTTCTGGTTTTATGATGAAAATCCATCAGAGGAGGGGCTGGAAGGTTCCGTCGCCGTTGTCAGCGACAGCCGGCTGCTGGGACTGGTTCCGGGAAACTGTATTCTGAATGTGCATGCGGGCCGTTATTTCCGTGATTTTTCCATTACCGTCACGCAAAGCGCGCAGGCCTGTACGATTGTCCGCCCCAAAGACGGCTGCTTTGACTGGAGGGAGTCCTTTCAGATGGCTGTACTGGACGGGAACGGTCAGTCGATGCCGGCATCCTTTGTACCGGTCAGCGGGGACGTAAGTGTATCAAAGGACGGCATCCTGACCTCAAAGAAAGCGGAAGGATATGCCCGGGTGACCGTTTCACTGCCGAACGGCGCTTCCTGGCAGTTTGCCGTACGTTCAAAAGAAGTGCCGCTCTGGCTGGCAACCGGTGCGGATGTGCTGTCTCTGCCGCTGGATATCACGTATGCGTTTACGGAGATCGAAGCGGATATCCCGATTCAGCCGGTATATGATGTGATTCTGTGCAGCAGCGACGAATCCGTACTGCAGATTGACGGGCTGAATCTTTTGCCGCAGCAGCCCGGCACAGCGCTTGTTACGGTATGGAGCCGCTATAATGATGTGTACTGCTGTTTTGCCGTTCAGGTCACCGAACCGAGCGGAAGGCTGTATGTCAACGGGTGGCCGGATGACGCGTCGATGGATCTTGCAGCGGGAGAAACCGTAACTCTTCCGACGGTGACAGACTGCAGAGGGAACCCCGTTTCCGTCACCTGGAGTGTTGTGTATGAAAGCTATTCATCAACCTATCCGGACAGGCCCTGTGTTTCTCTGATTAATAATACCTCCATCCGCGGAGAGCGGATAGAAGGGTACGCGGAGCTGCAGGCGGTTTCCGACTCGGGAAATACACTGAAACTGAATGTGCACTGCTATCAGAGGAAAAAAACCGACGGCATCCGTTTTGAAAGCGCAGAGTACAGCCTGACGGTAGGCGGTTACCTGCAGACTGCGCTGGTCTGCGAAAGCAGCGGCATGTTCTCCGATCGCGACGTCATTTACCGGCTTTCCGGGGATACGGACTGCATCAGGGGATCCACGCAGATATACTATTACGATATCACGGCGGTGAAAGAAGGGAACGCCACGCTGACCGCAACGTTTTATGACGGAACAAAGGCTTCCACAGTCATTCACGTAAAAGCAAGCCCCATGTGTCCTGACGGTCATGATCCTGTATGGTATGTCACAGAGCCTGCCGGCGAATACCGCAACGGCACCCGGGTAAAAATCTGTTCCCGATGCGGTCTGATCTGGGGAGAAGAAACCATTCCCTGCACAGGGACGCTTCGTTTTGACCGGAAGGACTATTTTGTGCATGTTTCCGATGCCGAAAATCCCGTTCCCCTGGGCACGGTACTGAACGGAGACTATAAACAGTCCTTCACCTGGCGTTCTTCCGACCCGTCCGTTGCCTGGATTCTTGCGGACCGGATCATTCCGCTGAAGCCCGGTACGGTTACCGTCACGGTTTCCAAGGGAGACTGCGCACCGGTTTCCTGCCATGTGCATGTCATTGAGGGCAGTGCGCTTGTGCTGCCGGCAGGGCTTCGCACGATTGAAGAAAGCGCGTTTGAAGGCTGCGCCGCTTCGCATATCTGCATCCCAGAAGGCGCGCAGACCATCGGGAAACGCGCGTTT
>CADBNX010000569.1 GCA_902796115.1 uncultured Eubacteriales bacterium | reverse complement strand
TCCTGGTGGTGCTGACCGCGGTGAACGTTATGGGCTTCCCGCTGACGAGCTTCGTCACGATCCTGGCGTCGGCCGGTGTCGCCGTTTCCCTGGCGCTGCAGGGCGCGCTGAGCAATTTTGTGGGCGGCGTGATGATGCTTCTGCTCAAGCCCTTCCGGGCAGGTGATTATGTGAAGATCGGCGATACGGAAGGAACGGCGCGGAGCATCGGGATGTTTTTTACGGAACTGGTCATGCCGGACCTGCGGCATATCTCCCTGCCCAACAGCCATCTGACAAACACGGCCATCATCAACTATACCAGGGAAGGCACGCGCCGCCTGGACGTAAGCTTCGGCGTGAGCTATCAATCGGATATCGACCGCGTGAAAGCGGTTCTGGCGGACGTGATCGCGCGGACCCCCGGCATCCTCGCGGATCCGGCGCCGCAGGTGAGGCTCAGCGCGTGCGGCGACAGCAGCGTCACGTTTCTGATGCGGGTGTGGTGCAAATGCGCGGACTACTGGGAGACAAACTGGGCGCTGATCGAAAACGGCAAGCGCGCGCTGGATGCCGCCGGGATCGAAATCCCCTATCCCCAGGTGGACGTGCACCTGAAGGAAACTGCCGGAAATAAGTCTTGACAAGTGATGCGGGATATGGTACAAATAGCGCGTACCGGTCTTTAAGACGATACGGAGATATCGGCAAGACACGGTCGGGCAAGCATCCCCGCGGCGCTGCGCGCCTCCGGTGCTTCCGGACTCTGCCGATTTCGGGACAGAGTTTTTTTGAAAGGGCAGAGAACATGACGGAAAGAAAAGCGGCTTTTTCCATCCCCGGCGAGGCGGGGGCACTGTCCCCCGAAATATACCGTTTTCCCGGCTTCTGTGACGTGCACGTGCATTTCAGGGAGCCGGGTTTTTCTTATAAGGAAACGATCGCATCCGGCAGCCGGGCGGCCGCGCGGGGCGGATATACCGCCGTGTGCGCGATGCCGAACCTGAACCCCGTGCCGGACAGCCCGGAGCATCTGGCCGCGGAGGAGGCATGCATCCGCGGCGCGGGCGGCATCGTCGACGTGTATCCGTACGGGGCGCTGACCGTCGGGGAAAAGGGCACGGAGGCCGCGCGGCTTGAGGAAATGGCGCCCCGCGTGATCGCGTTTTCGGACGACGGAAAGGGCGTGCAGAGCGAAAGCATGATGCGCAGCCTGATGGAGCGCTGCGCGAAGCTGGGCAAAATTCTCGCGGCACACTGCGAGGACGAGGGGCTGCTGCGCGGCGGGTATATCCACGACGGCGTCTGGGCCCGGTTGCACGGGCACCGGGGCATCCCCTCCGAAAGCGAATGGGGGCCTGTCGCGCGGGACCTGCGCCTGGCGAAGGAAACGGGATGCCGGTATCATGTGTGCCATATCAGCTGCAGGGAGAGCGTGGAGCTGATCCGCGCGGCGAAGCGGGAAGGCGTCGACGTGACGTGTGAAACCGCGCCGCATTACCTGCTGCTGGATGAGGGCGATCTTGAAGAGGACGGCAGGTTCCGCATGAACCCGCCCATCCGCGCGCGGGAGGACCGGGAGGCCCTCGTGGAAGCGCTGGCGGACGGCACCGTCGACATGATCGCGACGGACCACGCGCCGCACAGCCGGGAAGAGAAAAGCCGGGGGCTCGCGGGCAGCGCCTTCGGCGTGGTGGGGCTCGAATGCGCCTTTCCGGTGCTGTATACGGGGCTTGTGAAGACCGGAAAGATAACGCTTGAAACGCTGATCAGAAGAATGACCGATGCGCCGCGCGAACGATTCTCCATTCCGCGGCGCGCGGACGACTGGACAGAGTGGGATCTGGCACGGGAGGGAACCGTGGATCCGGAGGAATTTGCGGGCATGGGACACGCGACGCCCTTCGCGGGGCGCAGGATATACGGACAGTGCCTGAAAACGGTGCACGCGGGAAAGACTGTTTATGAACGCGGCGGGAGCGGAAACGCCGGCAAATAAGAAAAAGCGGAGGAAGCGTATGGCGAAGCGGACTGACATCAAAAAAGTGCTGATCATCGGAAGCGGGCCCATTGTGATCGGGCAGGCGGCGGAATTCGATTACGCGGGCACGCAGGCATGCCTCGCGCTGAAGGAAGAAGGTTATGAGGTGGTGCTGTGCAATTCCAACCCGGCCACCATCATGACGGATACGGCCATCGCGGACAAGGTATACATGGAGCCGCTGACGCTGGAATACATCGCCCGCATCCTGCGCTATGAGCGTCCGGACGCGATCGTGCCGGGCATCGGAGGGCAGACCGGACTGAACCTGGCCATGCAGCTGGAAAAGAAGGGCATACTGAAGGAATGCCGGGTACAGCTGCT
>CADBNX010000568.1 GCA_902796115.1 uncultured Eubacteriales bacterium | reverse complement strand
TCCAGCTCGATTTCACAGCGCGTGCGGTTCTTCTGCGCACAGCCTTCCACCATGCTGCGGAACGCCCGGGGAAAGACTTCTTCCACATGCGGATCCAGGAACTTGACCTGTCCACCGATCTCCGCGATTTCAGGAATTTTACCGGCATGTTCGTCGGACACCAGACGGATCGGCACAATGTTGAGGGGTACAATCGAATGAAAAAGATCCCGGAGGCCCGGCAGGGATGAAATGATGTCGCAGGCGGTATAGAGCGGATTGACGCATTCTTCCGGATAGGCGGGATGTCCACCCTTCCCGTGCACTGTAACGCGGAATTTCAGGCCGCCCGCCATCACGGCACCGTCATACCAGCCGACCTTGCCGAAATCGGAAGTGGCGTTCAGATGGAATCCGAAAATCGCTTCCACGCCATCCGTTGCGCCTTCCTTCAGGAATACGGGGGCCCCGCTCGGCACGATCTCCTCCGCCGGCTGGAAAATGAAACGCACCGTCCAGGGGCGTTTCTTCTGTTCCCCGAGCAGCATGGCCGCGCCCAGCAGCACGGCAACGTGACCGTCATGTCCGCATGCGTGCATGCATCCGGGCGTCTGCGACACGTAGTCGTGCGTATTGGCTTCCGCAATGGGCAATGCATCAATATCCGCCCGCAGCGCCACGGTTCTGGGGGATTCCCCCGGGAGTTCCGCGATCACCCCGGTCTTGCAGGCAAGCGTGCGGAATTTCATGCCGGGAATCTGCGACAGGATCTCCCGGATCTTCTCCGTAGTGCGGAATTCCTGAAATCCCAGCTCCGGATGCCGGTGCAGATCGCGCCGGATCTCCCGCAGTTTTTCCGTGTATTTTTCGGCTGCGTCAAGCAGATGCTTCATTTCGTCTGATTGCATTTTTTCTGATCTCTCCCCGTTATTTATTTTCGGACCAGCGTTCGGCGGCGGACAGAATCTTCCGGACGGAACAGCTCCAGAAGTTTTTCTCGAAATCCGCTGAAAATGCGGCGATGTGCGGCGTCAGGATCACATTGTCCAACCCGAAGAACGGATGATCCTTTGCAGGCGGCTCCTCGCACAGCACATCCAGTGCGGCACCCCCGATGACATGGTTCTTCAGGGCTTCCAGCAGCGCATCGTCATCCACAACCGGACCGCGGGAAGTATTGACCAGCAGCGCATTGCGCTTCATCAGCGCCAGACGCCGCGCATTGATCAATCCGCGCGTTTCCTCCGTAAGCGGACAGTGCAGCGACACATAATCCGATTCCCGCAGCAGGTCATCCAGCGCCATGGAATCCGGCATAAACGGGTCATAGTGAATCACCTTCATGCGGAACCCGGAGACCATCTGCTCCACCAGATGCGCAACCCTGCCGTATCCGACAAGGCCCAGCGTGCGGCCGGAAATATGCCAGTCCATGCCGTTCGGCTCCTCCCATTCACCCCGGCGGACATCCCGGTCATAATGCACAATCCGCCGGATCAGCGCAAACAGCAGCGACACTGCATGCTCCGCCACGCTTTCTGCAATGGATTCCGGCGTGTTCATCACCTCCACGCCCAGCGCCCGGGCATCCGCCACAGGCAAAGCGTCCAGCCCGCTGCCGCTCCGGAAGATCCCGCGGCACTTTTTCAGGCGCTTCAGCACTTCCCCCGTCAATCCGGGGTTCGGACCGAACATCCAGATGAGATCGGCATCCCCGGCAAACGCCTCCACTTCCTCCGGAGAATGGCATTTCCGGCACTGCAGGTCAACCCCCTTCTGGCGGATTTCCCGCAGATATTCCGCAGGCACAGCGTGCTCATCCCCCGTGATCAAAACCGTCTTCATTTCGCATCCCTTTCCCGCAGCATGGCGCGGAATCCCTGCGCCATGAACGCCCAGTCGCTTCCCATGGCAATCCAGTCTACGCCGCGCTTCTGCCAGCGCGCCAGCGGCGCGGATGCCGTCCCCAGCATTTTGCCGGCCGCCTTGGTTTTCCGGCAGATCTCGTCAATGACCTTGTTCAGTTCCGTGTCTTCCGTCTCGCACAGGATCCCCATGCTGCCGGAAAGGTCGCAGGGCCCCACGCAGATGCAGTCCAAGCCCGGCACCTTCAGGATTTTGTCCAGATTCCTCACCGCGTCCACGTGCTCAATCTGCACAATGACCAATGGTTCGGAGTCGGAACGCTTCAGGTATTCAAACAGGTCGTCCGTGCCGTACCGGGTGGCCCGGCGGACCCCGCAGCCGCGGATTCCGCGCGGCGCATAGCGGCAGGCGGCCACGGCGGTCTCCGCCTCCTCCGCCGAATTGACCATGGGGATGATGACGCCCGCGGGCGCCAGATCCAGCACCGGCTTCAATACGCCCGGGTCGTTTGCGCACACCCGCACGAATGGTGCGCAGGAACTTGCGCGGCAGGCCGTTACATGGCCTTTGATTGTATCCAGCGTATGCGGTCCGTGCTCCGCATCGATCCACACGAAATCCAGTCCGCAGTCGCCTGCGCACTCGCATACGGCCATGTCGGACAGCGTCACCACCGCACCGATGGCCGTTCTGCCGGATGCAATGGTCTTTTTAAACTTT
>CADBNX010000567.1 GCA_902796115.1 uncultured Eubacteriales bacterium | reverse complement strand
GTTTTCTGTCCCAAAAACGGGATGTCCGGTCCGAAATACGCAATTGACGGAAAAGGTTTGTGTGCTATCATGGAAGCAGAACTCAGTCCGGGATTTCCCGAAGCACGGCTGCGGGAAAAGCAGGGGCTGTACCGATGCGGCTTTACCCAAATCAGACAGATTCATCTGAAAACGGAGGAACCATGATCATCGATACAAATTTCATTCGTACCCGGAAAACGGACGAAGGCTGTGAAATCTCGCTGTGGAACCGGAAGTACACAACGGGCAGTTTCGGCGCACTGTTTTCATCCATCCTTTCGGGAGAGCATGAAATGCTGGCGCGGCCCGCGACGGTGAATGTATACGCGAAGGGCGAGCGCTGCGTGTTCGGAAAGGCGCAGACCTACATCATGGCGGACGGGAACGAGGACGAAAAAACCGTCATCTGCGCGTTTGAATCGGATACGGTTGTGGTCAATCTTTCCCACCGCATCGAAGAGGACGGATGCGACGACATCACGCTGACGGTCATGCCGCGGGGCAGGAGCGTCGCGCAGGTATTCGGGCTGGCGCCGGTGCGCACCGATCTTTTCGCGGTGGACCGGGTTTTTCTTGATTTTCCGCTGCGCAAGGACGCGGTGCGGTATTATCACACCTATCCCTTCGGCGGACGCATCGGGAATACGCAGAAGATTGACAACGATATCCTGAATTATGCCGGAGCGGTGCCGCAGGGCGGTTTTCACTGCGCGTTCAAGGAGCAGGTGTATCTGGGCGGGGAGGAATGCGGCCTCGGGCTTTTCTTTGCAGACAACCGGATGTGGGTCAATACGGATGAGAGCAGGGCTGTCGAGATCCTGGAGGAAGAAGACTGCTATGTGATGCGCGTCAACCTGATGGACGCCGTCCCGCCCATGTGGGAAGACAAAGGCCCCGGCAATCAGAACGCGATGGATCTGCCGCCCTGGCGGGTGAAGCTCGGCATGATCGTGATGCCGGTAAGGCCGTATCCGAAAAGAAAATTTTACGGCAGAAGCGCAAAAATCGATTCCTTTGTCAAGATTTTCTGCGATTACGACGAATTCCTGTCCGGCAGGAAGAATGCCGACGGTTCGGAAGTGAAGGGCGAAATCACGGAAACGCGCTACGACCGGCTGAAAAGGCTGGGCGTGGATACGCTGCTGATTCACGAAAAGTGGAACGACATCCAGAATTCCCCGTTCCTGACGGAAGAAACCGTGCGCCGCACCAAAACCATCGTGTCCGAGCTGCATAAACGGAACATCAAGGTAATCCCGTACTTCGGCTATGAACTGTCCACGCTTTCCCCTGTCTGGTCTCAGACCGGCTATGAAATGATACGCGTTGATGAGAACGGCATTCCGGGCGCCTGGTACCGTTTTCCGTATCAGCGCGACCTGAACGTATGCGTGAGAAGCCGCTGGGCGGATATCCTCTATGAGGGGATCGTAAAACTGTATGACGAGCTGGAATTCGACGGGCTGTATTTTGACACCGTGATGGAGCCGCGTCCCTGCGCCAACGAGCGCCACGGCTGCGGCTGGCGCGACCGGGAAGGCAAGCTGCACGCCACCTATTCCACCTGGGAGATCCGGCGGTTTCTCAAAAAAATGTACGCCTTCGTCAAAAGCCGGGGCGGCACGATGGTGCTTCACGCCTACGGCGCGTTTACCCTGGCGGGAATCAGCTTCTGCGATTATATGGTGGAAGGCGAGCCCTACCAGACCAGGCTGCTGCGCGGCGAACTGAAGGAAATGCCGGAAGACCTGATCCGCGCTCAGTTTACCGGTTATGATACGGGCATCCCGGTCAAGACGATCATTTACATCAATGAACCGGTCTGGACCTATAAAAACGCGCTTGCCACCGCGATCCTGCACGGCTCTGTCCCGAATCCCAACGATATATCCCGTCCGCTGGAGCTCCTGGTGCCGGTGTGGGACGCGCTGGACCGTTTCCCGCTGGAAGAGGCGGACTGGAAGCCCTATTATCGCCAGACAGCCAGCATCGCCTGCAGCGACCCGGATGTAAAGATCTCCGCCTGGGAAACTGCGGACAGGATTTTGCTCGTCTGTGCCACGGTATCCGCTGCCTACGCGGGAAAAGCAACGTTCCGCTGCGCGTTTCCGAAGCTTACCGATGCGCTTACGGGGAAGAAGCTGGCCGAAAACGGCGTCTTCACGGCGGAATTCAAAGGATTTGATTTTATGCTTATCGAAGGCGGCAGATGACCGGAAGAATGATGCACGGCGGAAAGGAGAAGCAGCATGCAGACCTATCTTGAAACCTTTTGGGACCGGATCAGCGAGGATTTCCTCAAAACACAGACCCAGGAGCTGATGCACAAGGAACTGCCGCAGACGGTGCCCGCCTGTCACGCAGCGGCGGACTATATCTTTGACCTGCTCAAAAGCCAGGGCTTCGGCGATGCCGAACGGCTGAATTTCATCGCGGACGGCAGGACGGTGTATCAGGACCACGTTATGCCGCTGTGCTGGGATATGAGCTATGGAAAGCTCACCGTAATGTCCGCCTGGGAAGGGGATCCGGTGGTCGCGGATTATGAAAAGGAGCCGTTTTCCCTGATCCGCTATTCGGCGGCGACACCTGAAGGCGGTCTTTTGACCAGGCTTGTGAAGTGGAATGACATGATGGCGGGGAAGGACGTGCGCGGCGCGCTGGTGCTGCTGCCGTTCGGCATGTTTCCCACGGAGGAAGAGCTGGTCCCGATCCTGGACGCGGGAGCTGTCGGACTCGTCAACGGATCGGCACGATCGGCGGTGAATCAGGAAAACAGCACCCACTGGGCCAATAACTGCACCGAGACGAAAGCCTGGTATACTACCGCGGGCGAGCGGGATTTCATCGGCTTCTGCGTTACGCCCAAAGTCCACGGGAAACTGGAAAAAGCCTGTGAAGCAGGCGAGGTAACGGTCAAAGCGGAAACGGACGCGCACAGGTACGAGGGCACGCTGCCCTGTGTGACCGCGCTGCTGCCCGGAAAGGAGAAACGGGAGTTCTGGGTCATCGCGCACAGCTCGGAGCCGCTTGAAAGCGATAATTCCGCCGGCGTCATTGCTTCGATCCATGCCCTCGCGGCCATTCGGGACGCCGTCCGGGAAAAAAGACTGCCGCC
>CADBNX010000566.1 GCA_902796115.1 uncultured Eubacteriales bacterium | reverse complement strand
GCCATCCCGATGCACACGGTACGCACCGGGCATTTCACGTAATTCATCGTATCAAAGATCGCCATGCCCGCCGTCACGCTGCCGCCGGGGCTGTTGATATACAGGGAGATATCCGCGTCGGGATTGTCCGTCTCCAGGAAAAGCAGCTGTGCCACAACGGCATTGGCCACCTGGTCGTTGATTTCGCTCCCCAGGAAAACCACGCGGTCGCGGAGCAGACGTGAATAAATATCGCTCGCCCGCTCGCCATGGGAGGTCTGCTCGATTACATAGGGTATCAGAGACATTTCATTTTCCTTTCCGTATCGGGGAATCAGTCTTCCTTCTTTTCTTCCCCGGCTTCTTCCTCATCCGCCGCCTGTTCGACCGCTTCCACGGCTTTCTTCGCGTCGTCGAGGGTCACCCGTTCCTCTTCGTCCTTTTCTTCGATCTTCGCGTTCTCCACGATCAGGTCGACGGTTTTGCGCAGGCGCAGATCGTCGCGGTAGAACTCAAGCTGCCTGTCGCTCATCTGCTTGCGGTATTCTTCCTTATCCCTGCCGAAGCGTTCCGCGTCCTCCGAGATTGCCTTCTCGATGTCCTCATCGGTAGGTTCGACCGCTTCTTTCTTCGCGATCTCTTCCAGCACGATCCGGGTCTTGGTCTGGTTGAAGGCCTGGCTGCGGTAGTTTTCGCGCAGCTGTTCCTCCGTCTGGCCCGTATACTTCAGGAAATCGCTCAGCTTCAGCCCCTGGTAGCTCATGCGCAGTTCGTAATCACGCATCATGTTGTCCAGCGTACCGTTCACCATCGCGTCCGGGATGTCGCAGTCCGCCGCGTCGACCGCCTTCTGGATCAGTTCGTTTTCCGTTTCGGCGTCGGCGCGTTTTTGAGCGGCGTCCTCCAGCTTTTTGCGCAGGTTCGCCTTGTATTCCTCAAAGGTGTTGAATTCGGATACGTCCTGCGCGAATTCGTCATCCAGCTCCGGCTTCACTTCGGCCTGGATACCGTTCAGCTTCACATGGAACACAGCCTGCTTCCCGGCCAGCTCCTCGCTGTGGTATTTCTCGGGGAAGGTGACGTTCAGATCCTTCTCCTCGCCGATCTGCATGCCGATCATCTGATCCTCAAACCCGGGAATAAAGGAATTGGATCCGATTTTCAGGGTCTGATCCTTCGCGGTGCCGCCCTCAAACGCGACGCCGTCCACAGTCCCCGCGTAATCAAGCTTCGCCGTGTCGCCGTTTTCAAGCGCGCGGTCCGTCACGTCGACGGTGGTCGTCTCCTTGCGGATGTCACTCTCCATCTCGCGGTCCACTTCTTCATCGGTTACCTTGTGCAGGTATTTGACCGCTTCCAGTCCCCGGTATTCCCCAAGCTCCACATCGGGAGATACGTATACCTTCACGGAGAAAATCAGTTCCTTGCCCTGCCCGACCTGGTCCAGCTTTTCCATCACGGGCTGATCCACGACTTTGAGCTTTTCCCCGTCCACAGCCTCGGAATACGCGTCCGGGAAAATAAGGTCGATCGCTTCCTCATAAAACACGTTCTCGCCGTACATTTTTTCAATCAGCTTCCGGGGCGCCTTGCCGCGGCGGAATCCCGGCACGTTGATCCTGCCCCGCATTTTCAGATAGGCTTTCTGCAGCGCTTCGTCGAATTTTTCCGCTTCCACATGAAAATCGATTTTTACCTGATTGCCTGAAATCTTTTCAACGGAATAAGACATTGATCCTTAACCCTCCAACTCGGCCTGAATCGGCATCATTGTGCCCGGCCTGCGCCGGGCGCTGTGTGTTATCATACCATACATTTTTTTCTTTGGCAATAAAAAAAGCTTGCGCTCGGGCCATTCTCATGTTATAATGCCTGCCGTGTCAAACGGACGGTCCGCTGGAAGCGTGAAACGCTTCGTATGAACGTCTATGAGGAAAGGAGGACACTCCCATGAGCGAAATCATCCGCTCCATCGAGCAGACGCAGCTCCGTTCCGATCTGCCTTCCTTCGGCATCGGCGACACCGTGCGTGTCCAGGTGAAGGTTGTCGAAGGCAGCCGCGAGCGCCTTCAGGCGTTCGAGGGGACCGTCATTGCACGCCGCAACGGTTCCAATCGCGAAACGTTCACCGTGCGCCGCGTATCCTACGGCGTCGGTGTAGAGCGCACATTCCCGCTGCACAGCCCGCGTGTGGATTCCATCCAGGTCATCCGCCGCGGCAAGGTCCGCAGGGCCAAGCTGTACTACCTGCGCAATCTGCAGGGCAAGGCAGCCAAGATCCGCGAGGTCGGAAGGCACTGATCAGCGCCTCTCCCCGCACGGAAACGGGAAAAACGGCACATCCGGAAATCGGGTGTGCCGTTTTTGCTGTGCGTCGCATTCCGGACGGGAAACTCGTCGTTTCCCGCCAGTACCACCCTTCCGTGCAAAATGACCACTCGCGGCGGAAAGCCAGGACACGATTCCTGACGGAATCGTGAAACTGTTTTCCGCGCTCGCGTTCATTTTGTCAAGGTACGAATTCCGCGGAGCGGAATTCCCGGCAGTCACGGCAAGCCGCTCCTGCCGGATTGAAGGATGCGCCTGCAGACGAAATGTGCTGCGCACTTCGGTTTGATTGTACTCTGATCAGACTTTTCCCACTCGTTCTTATCATATGCCAAAGGCATATTTCATACAGCTTTGCCGTATTTCATCCCCAAAGGGGATTACATACACGAAGCGTATTTCATTGCACGCGCGGTGCGCCTTCACCGTGCCCTACTTCAGTCCCACGTTCCATCCGGCCGCCCACTGCCCGATCAGCCGCGCGTCCTCGATGGCTGCCTTGTCGTCCCCGGTCACGTCCGCGTTCTTCAGGTTGATGACGCCGGTCTTCCCGTTTACGTACTGCAGCACCCTCAGTGCG
>CADBNX010000565.1 GCA_902796115.1 uncultured Eubacteriales bacterium | reverse complement strand
TAAATCCGCTCCGCGGACAGCATATACAGCGCAGCCAGGATGAACACCAGCAAAAGGCCGGGCAGTTCCCGGAAAAACTCGGATAAGCCCCGGTCAAACTGCGTCATCGAAACGATTTCCGAAAGATAATTGTCGATAACACCCTTATAAAGCCCGTATCCCAGGGCGAAAGTCATCAGGGTCACAAAGAAGCCTTTGTACTGCGATCCGTCCCTGAATACCCCGGACAGTTTCTTCAGCGGCATTCTCCTCCCTCCTTTCCTCGCCCATTATAACGGAAAGGGGAAAAAAGCGCAAGGAAGGGACGCTCTTGACATTCTTCCGATCCTTTTCTACAATATAGAGGAGCAGAATTCAGCGCCATACCGCAGGCACAGCCGCGCAGGAATCTGCCCGGAAAGGTTAACCCGTCATGGATAAAAGAGACGAAATCATCGAACTGCAGAACAATATCATGCAGGAAATGCTCCGCAAGCAGTTTCGGAACATCACGGAGGATTTCTGGAGCCGCGGCGGATCAGACGCCGGAAACGGCGCGCCGGACCGCAGGCCTTCCGCTCCTTCCCCGAAGAAGGACGGTTCCGCCCCCGCATCCGAGACGCAGAGCGGCGCCGGGGCGGAAGAAACGCCCCGCGAAGACATCGGCAGGCTCAAAGAGGAGCTGCACTCCTATATCGGGCTTGACGGCATCAAAAGCGAAGTGGACAGCCTGATCAACTGGATCAGCATCATGAACGCGCGCAAAGCGCAGGATCTGCCCGTACCGGATCTTTCCCTGCACATGGTGTTCACCGGCAATCCCGGCACCGGCAAAACCATGATCGCGCGGCTGATGGCGCGCATCTACCGTTCCCTCGGCATCCTGAGCAAGGGACAGCTTGTGGAAGTGGATCGGAGCGGGCTGGTCGCGGGCTACATCGGGCAGACCGCCATCAAAACCCAGGAGGCTGTCACCAAAGCGCTGGGCGGCGTGCTGTTCATCGACGAAGCTTACGCGCTGACCGACAAGGGCGAGAACGATTACGGACGGGAGGCTGTCGACACCATCCTCAAGGCCATGGAAGACCACCGGGAGGATCTGGTGGTGATCGTCGCCGGCTATACCGAGCTGATGAACCGCTTTATCCATTCCAATCCGGGTCTGGAGAGCCGGTTCAACCGGTTCATGCTGTTTCCGGATTATACGCAGGAAGAATTGAGCGCCATCTTCGCAATGCGCTGCCGTCAGAGCGGCTATACCCTTGAAGCGGAAGCGGAGGATACCCTGAAGGAGATCCTGAAGGAAAAATCCGCCAATATCAAGGGGTTCGGCAACGCGCGCGGCGTGAGGAACCTGTTTGAAAAAGCCATCGCGGCACAGGCGGACCGTCTCTCTGCCCTTTCCGCCCCGCCGGACCGGGAGCAGCTGATGCGTCTGACCGCGGAGGATCTGCGTACCGGAGCGTCCCGCGCGGACGGGGAATCCCTCAGGAATGCCGCGCTGACAAGCGTCCTTCGGGATCTGACCGGACCGGAGCCGGAGAAAGGAGAGGATCCGCTTGCGCCGCGCAAAACCGGGGAAACCAAAGATCAGACCGGACCGCAGTCTTAGTTCTTCCCACACGATCCGTCCCGTACAGATGAAGGACACCGCCCCCCAGGGAAACGACCTGAGCGGGCAGCCTCTCCTGCGTATCGGTCAGTTCACGGATACGTTCCTGCCCGTTGTGGACGGGGTGGGACGCGTTGCCGCGGCCTACGCGAACACGCTCTGCGAAATGGGGCACCAGGTCACGGTGGTCACGCCGATGTACGACACCGGATATCGCGGCGGCTATCCGTTCGAGCTGGTCGATTTCCAGGGGGTCTCGGTCCCGGCGGCCAGGCAGTACAAAACGGGCGAAGCCACCTTCGATCAGCACTACCTGCAGCGGATGCGCATGATCCCGCTGGATATCGTGCACAGCCATTCTCCGTTCATGGCGGGTTCCGAAGCCATCCGGCTCGCGTTTCAGCGCGATATCCCGCTGATCGGTACGTTTCATTCCAAGTATTACGATGATTTTCTGAAGGTGACCAAATCCGTACCGCTCGCCAGGGTAGGCGTGAAATTCGTGGTGGATTTTTACAACCGCTGCGATGAGGTCTGGGCCGTCGGGGAAAGAACAGCCGACGTGCTGCGCGGCTACGGATACCGCGGAGAAATCCAGGTCATGCCGAACGGCGTGGTCATCCGCGAGGCGCGGGAAGACGCCGTCCGGACCGTCAGGGAGCGCTTTTCCATCCGGGACGACAGCCCCCTGCTGCTCTTTGTGGGACAGATGAACTGGAAAAAGAACATTCAGCGCATTCTGGAGGCCAGCGCCGTGCTCCGTTCGCGCGGCGTACGCCACCAGCTGCTGCTTGCCGGACAGGGGCCGGACGAAAAGGAGATCCGCCGGAAAATCGCTTCCCTGAACCTGCAGGATACCGCGCGCCCCATCGGTCACATCACCGATACAGCGCTGCTGGACGCGCTCTATAAGGTTTCCGACCTGTTCGTGTTTCCCTCCCTCTATGACAACGCGCCGATGGTGGTGCGGGAAGCCGCCGTCATGAAAACCCCGTCCGTCATGGTGCGGGGCAGCAGCGGTTCCGAGATCATTCGCAGCGGTTTCAACGGTTATCTGTGCGAGGATACGGCGGAAAGCCTTGCGGAAACGATTTTCTCCGCTCTCTCAGACCCGGAATCGCTGCGTGAGAATGGTGAAAACGCATCCCGCACCATTCCCGTTTCCTGGCGCGAAATCATGGAAACGGCCGTCAAACGCTACCGCGCGCTGATCGAGCTGAACCGCGCCGGCAAGCTTCCCAGAAAACAGCTTCGGCTGATCTGACCGCATGCGGATTCAGCAAATCAGCGGGCTGAACCGCTTATCCGCCGGAACCGCACCGGCAAAAAGGAGCACCATGAAGGATTCCTATACGCTCAACGTCGCGGGGCTTACCCGTGAACTTCCCCTGTGCCGGGTGAACGACGAACTGTATATCGGCGCGTTCGTCATTTTCGGCGATGTGGAGCTTACCGTCGCCTGCGCAAAAGAGCTGCTCAAAATCGCGCCGGAACACGACATCCTGATCACGGCGGAGTCAAAGGGCATTCCGCTGGTCTACGAAATGGCGCGTCAGCACGGGGAAAACAAGTACCTGATCGCACGGAAGGCGGCCAAGCTGTACATGCGCAACGTATTCTCCACCGAGGTCACCTCCATCACCACCGCGAACCGTCAGCACCTGTGCATCGACCAGGCGGACGCCGATCTGATGCGCGGCAGGCGCGTGCTGATCATCGATGACGTGATCTCCACCGGCGAATCCCTGAAAGCCGTGGAGAAGCTGGTCGTTCAGGCCGGCGGCAATGTCGTGGGCCGTATGGCCATCCTCGCGGAGGGCGACGCCGCGAACCGCAAGGACATCCTGTTCCTTCAGAAGCTGCCGCTCTTCAACCCGGACGGGAGCGAAAAAGCCTGATATGAAACGGAAAGCCCTGATATTCGATCTGGACGGCACGCTGGTCAATTCCCTGCCCGATATCGCGGCCGCCATGAACCGTTCGCTTGTCAAATCCGGTCTGCCCACGTTTCCGGTCGAAGCCTACCGGGAAAAGGTAGGCAACGGCGTGTTCAAAATCGCCGAACGCTCGGTCGGCAGCCGGACGGACTGCTTTGACCGGGTGCTTGCGGACTATATGGCCGATTACGCGCAGAACTGCGCCGTCGAAACCTATGCGTATCCCGGCATCCCGGAACTGCTTGCGTCCCTCCGTCAGGACAGCATCTCCGCCTGCGTCCTGTCCAACAAGGATGAAAAGGATGTGCACACGGTGCTGGATTTCTGTTTTCCGTCCTATCCCTGGCGGCTCGTGCGCGGCCGGCAGGACGGCGTCCCGCTCAAGCCCGACCCGGCCCCCGTGCTCGCCATCCTCAGGCAGCTTTCCCTTTCGAAAGCGGACGCCGCTTTCGTCGGGGATGCCGCGCCCGACATCCGCTGCGGAAAAGCCGCGGGGCTGTGCACCGTCGGCGTCACCTGGGGCTTCCGTTCCGAGGAGGAACTCAGGGAAAACGGCGCGGATTATATCGTGCACCGGCCGGAGGAAATCCTGCGTCTCCCCCTGTAAAACCGATATCCCCCGCCTGTAACGCGGGGATGGCGCCTGATCCTCTCAGGCACCATCCCCGTGTTTTTATGTGCGGAGCGTATTCGCGCCCTACGGATTCGCCTTCAGATACTGCTGCAGCATGCCTTCCAGGTCTTCCCGCATGATCTGCGCGGTCTCCTGCGGCGGCATATCCTGATCCAGCATTTCCGAAATATCGTTCATGATCGCGTAATAGAAATCGGCGGCGGGGCCGACCGTCACGGAACACATCGTGTCCGGCGTCACGGCGAGCTGCTTTTGTCCCGCTTCATACTGCGGCCTCTCGCGGATGAAATCCTGCCACACCGGGCTTTCCTCCGCGGAAAGCACAGCCGGGATATAGCCCGTCTTCATCGCGAAATCCACCTGCACTTCCGCGCCGGTCAGGTATTTCACGAGCGCCAGGGCGGCTTCTCTTCTCGCTTCCCCATGGTCAAACAGCACCAGACAGCTTCCGGAAACCGTTGCCCCGTATCCGCTTTCATCCGACACCCGCGGATAGGCGGACACCCCCACCGTAAAGCTGCCGCCTACTTTGGCAAGGACGGACGCGATGCTCGAGGTGGAAGAAGTCATGATCAGCTGTTTTCCGGCGCAGAACGCGTCCGTGGAGCTGTTCGCGTTCGCCAGCGCACCGCTGCGGTACAGTTCCTGCCACCGCGTCAGGAAGGTTTCCAGCGCGCCGTTTTCAATGCAGGCCAGCGCGTCCGCTTCCCCTTCGCTCCCGTTGCGGCAGTTCACCAGATCGCTCCCCATCTGCCCCAGCCAGTTCGCCAGGGTCGGCGTGTTGGGCACGGCGGCATAGACGGTGTATTCTTCCGGTATGATTTCTCTCAGCTTCGCGATATCGTCCAGCGTATCCGGCGCTTCCGCTCCGTACTGATCCAGCACGGTTTTGTTGTAATAGGTCACCGTCGTCGAGGTAGCGAAGGGAAAGCCCAGTGTCACCCCGGACAGGGTCCAGTTGCGCAGCGCGGGCGGCAGGAAATCCGAAAGACTGTCCCCGGGATGCGCGCGCATCGCGTCAGACGCGGTGTACGCGATCGGACAAGCGAGGTAACTCACCTTGCCCGTCGCGTCCAGCTGCATCACATCCGGCAGCGTGTCCGGTTTGCCGGACGCGATGATCCCGTTCATTTTCGTCACCGCGTCGCTGTAGGTCCCCTGGAATACGGTTTCCACCGCGATCCCGTTTTCCTGCTCAAAAGCCGCCGTGTATTCCTTCAGCGTCTCGCCCGCGGCATCCGACACGCAGTGCCAGAAGGTGATTTTCACCGGTTCCTCGGCATAGCTCCCCGCCGGTCCCAGCAAGAGCGCCAGCATCGTCAAAACTGTCAGAATCCTTTTCATTTCCGTTTCCTCCGTTTCGTTTTTTGTCGATTCGTTTTTCATCAGGTCAGCGAAGTCCTTTTCCCACCTGCCATTCTCCGTCCGTTCTCCGTCCTCCTATCCCGCCAGGCTTCCGGCGTTCAGACCGCCGGAAAGTTTTCTCTGCATGGCGGCAAACAGCAGTCCCGGGGGGATCAGGGCGACCGTTACCCCGGCCAGGATCACCTCATAATTGCCCGCCTCCGTATCGGTCAGCATCGTGATCCCCACCTGCACCGTGCGCATAACGTCCGTATTTGTCGCCATCAGCGGCCACAGGTACGCGTTCCACTGCCCGGTGAACACCTGCAGCAGCAGTGCCGCGAGCACGGGGCGGCACACAGGCAGCAGCACCCGGAGCAGGAACGCCGCGTCCCCGCAGCCGTCGAGCAGCGCCGCGTCCCGCAGTCTTGACGGCGTGCTGCGGAATACCTGGCGCAGCATGAACATCTGCGCCGCGCCGAGCAGCGAGGGCAGGCAGATGCCGATCCAGGTATCCGTCAGGCGCCAGGCGGAAATCGTCTGATAATTGGTCACAACCAGCGTATCCGCGGGGATCATCATCGTGGCGAGGATCGCAAGAAAGCATGCCTTCCGTCCGCGGAACGAAAAGAACACAAACGCGTACGCCGCGAGCGCGGCAAACAGCAGCCGCAGCACGCATACCGCGAAGCTTGTCGCGAAGGAATTCAGGTAATACCGTCCGATCGGCGCGCGGCGGAATACGGCGGCAAAGTTTTCCGTATGCAGAAAGCTTTCCGGCAGCAGCCGCGCGTTCCCCGACGCAAACTCCGACGGCGCCCTGAACGCGCCGAGGATCCCGTAACACACCGGAAAAAACACCGCAAGCCCCAGCAGCGTAACGAACGCAAGCGCCATACCTTCCGCGAATTTCCGTTTTTTCACCAGCTCACCTTCTCCCTGTCCAGCCACAGGTTCAGCAGCGTAAAGGCTATGGAAAGGACGAACGCCGCCAGGCTGACGCACGCCGCCATCGAAAAATTAAAGGAGCCGTATCCCGCGGTGTACATCAGGTAGATCAGGGTGGTCGTCGCGCGGGAAGGGCCGCCGCGCGTGATGATCATGACCGGGCCGGACGTCATCAGCGCAAGGATGGTATTGGTGCAGATCACATACAGCACCGTCGGCATCACAAGCGGCAGCTCCATGCGGAAAAAGATCCGCAGTGTTCCCGCTCCGTCCAGTCTGGCGCCTTCGATCACATCGCCCGGCACGTTGCGGAAAGCCGCCCGCAGGATCAGGAAATTGAACGGGATACCCATCCATACGGTCAGCGTCAGCAGACTGGGCAGGGCGGTCCGGGCGCTTTCAAACCAGGGATACTCCATGCCGAAAAGCGTGTTGATATACCCCACCGTCGGGTTCAGCAGCACGCGGAAAATCAGCGACGCCGCGGACATCGAAACGGCCATCGGAAGGCTCAGCAGCGCATCCGGGATCAGCCCCATCCGGCTCTCCCCGCGCCGCAGTCTCGCCGCAAGCAGGGTGATCAGCAGCGTCACGGGCACATTGACGCCCGTCAGCGTCAGCGTGTTCCGGAGCGCGGTGCCGAATTCCCGTCTGGAAAACATGTACCGGTAATTGTCCAGCCCCGCAAAAGCCGTGATTTTTCCAAACCGGTTCACGGTTGAAAAAGAGTATACGATGTTTTTCAGGAACGGGAAATACACAAACAGCACGGCGAGGAGAAGCATCGGCAGGAGGAACAGCCATGGCTTTACCGCCCGGCTGATCTTCCCCCATCCGCTTCCGCAAGCTCCGGCCCCCGCCGTCCTCGTCATCATAAAATCCCTCCTGAAAATTCTTCAGGAGGGACGCACAAACATCCGTTCCGTTCTTCTTCCATCCAGACTGTACTGTCGGCCCCGGAATTTCACCGGATCAGCCATACGGCTCGCGGGCTTTACCGCCGGTGGGGACTTGCACCCCGCCCTGAAGAACTCTCGTTCGCAAGTATTATAGCACCGCTTCCGGCGATGTCAAGCATCATTCATTTTTTTCAAACCGCCTGATCCACGCTGCCGAGCAGCGCATGAAAAGTGCCTGATCCTTCGCGCCGAAATGCTCGATCGCGAAGATCCCCCGGTATCCGTCCCCGATAAGACGCGTCATGATTTCCGCAAGCGGCAGTACACCCGCTCCGATCGGCGCGGGATAGAACACCCTGCCCGCGTCGGATACGGCGCCCGCCTCCCCCAGAAGCGGCCGCAGCAGATGATCCTTCAGATGCACGTGCGCAACGCGGCTGCGAAGCGCATCATAGGCCGCGAGCACATCCTCATCGTGATAGTAGAAATTTCCGGTGTCAAACGTGCATCCCAGTTCCGGGATCCTTCGCAGGAACCACATCAGTTCGGCGGTCCTTCCGGGCGCCTTATCCGGCATGCCGACCTCCTCAAGCACCGTCCGGATCCCCGCGTCCGCCGCCAGGGCGCACAGCGCTTCCAGTCCGCAGGCCATGCGCTCCCGCGCGGCGGCGCGGTCTTCACCCGGCAGAAATGTGCCCGGCAGGGGCATGACGCATGCCGCGCCCATCCTTCCGGCGCAGCGTACGAAACGCGCTGCCCGTTCCTCCTCATCGCAATGGGCGAAATCAAAAAAGCCGTACATCCCGCCGACCTGAAGTCCGTTTTGTTTCAGCAGGGCGTTCAGCTCCTCCTCCCGGCCGTCGGCCTGGGCGAAATCCGCTTCCACCCGGGTGATGCCGCAGGCGCGTGCTTCCCGCATCGCTTCTGCCGCCGTGCAGCCCTTCTGTTCGGCAATACTGTAAAGATGGGAAAGAAATACGGAGATCACCATCGGTATTTTCCTCTCTTCCCCGGCCGCAGCCGACCGGAAACCGCAATAGACGGACATCGTTCAGTTCCCGTTCTTTTCCGTCTCCGTTTCCCCGTCGTCCGGATTCAGCATCACGCTTCTCAGGCCCGCCACCTGCTCCACCGGCACGGAAAAGAGCACCGTACGGCAGGGACTGTCAATTCCGCACTTTTCCATGATCGCGTTCATGATCGCATTCCGCTTCTCCCGGTTGGTCACGATCAGCAGCATCTCCTTCTGATCCGCCACGGCAAAGCCGAAGAAGGATCGGTCGGTCTTGCCGCCCGTGCCCTTTGCGTGCACCACCGTACCGCCTCCGGCGCCGGCTTCCCGCGCCGCGTCCATCACGATTTCCTGGGTGCCGGACTGCATCACGGCGATGATCAGCGAATAGGGAAAAACAGTTTCGGCCATGGGTTTCACATCTCCTTCCCGCTCGATGCTCCTGCTTGCGCACAGTGCTTCCAGGCTGCCCGCGCCGCCCACGGCTTCCAGCGGCACGGTCAGGGCGATCCCGATCCCGGGCATATCGATCCCAAGTTCCATCTCGCACCTGCGCAGCAGCTTTGCGGTTTTCGCGTGGTCGACGGCCGCGGCAAACAGGGTCTTCTCCGTATTTTCGAGTCCCAGTTTTTCCATCAGGTTTTTACCCGCGGTACCGTTGCAGGGAAAACTGGTTACCATGCCCGGCGCGTTCGTTTTCAGGAACGCGGCGAACGAGGCTTCCAGATCCCGGCGGACGATCAGCACCACAAGATCCGGTCGATTCATGGGATCCTCCCCCTCAGAATTCGATGATTTCTTCCTTCGGCGCAAGGACAAGCCCGCGCTGCCCGCGCCGGCGGCGTCCCCAGATGCAGCCCATGATCTGGATGGTGATCAGCGGCGTCATAGCGACCATTGCCACCACCCCGAAAGCGTTCTCCGTGATGTCGCTTCCCGCCGCGCTGCACGCGCCCATCGCGAGCGGCAGCAGGAAGGTGGCGGTCATCGGACCGGACGCAACGCCGCCGGAGTCGAACGCAATGGCGGTGAACACATCCTGCGTGAAAAAAGTCAGCGCGAAGGCAATCGCATAGCCCGGCACGAGAAAAGCCATGATCGGGATCCCCGTCAGCACGCGGAGCATCGCAAGCCCCACCGATATCGAAACCCCCACGGAAAGGCTCAGGCTCAGCGCTTTCTTCGGCACCGCGCCGGCCGTGATTTCATACACCTGCTGGGTCAGGACCTGCACCGCGGGCTCGGCGGACACGATAAACCAGCCGATCACCATTCCCAGCGGCACCAGCAGCCATCTGATGCCGGCACTCCCGATTGCCTCTCCGATGAAGAAGCCGGCCGGCATGAACCCCACGTTGACTCCCAGCAGAAAGATGACCAGGCCCGCATAGGTATACACCAGGCCGATCAGGATATGCCGGAGACGCGCGCCGCGGATGTGCAGCGCCGTGAACTCAAAGAACAGAAAGAAACAGACGATCGGCGCCAGCGCCAGCGCCACTTCCTTCAGATAATACGGCAGCGCCCGCACAAACGTATCAAACAGTGCCATCGAATGGGGGGCCCGGGTCAGACGGACCAGCGCGGTATCGGTCTTCTCCGGATGATAGATCATCCCGAGCGCCATCACCGCCAGGATGGGACCCACGGAAGCGAGCGCCACCAGGCCGAAGGAGTCGTTTTCGCTGTTCTCGTCGTTCCGGATCGCGGAAATACCCAGACCGAAGCCCAGGATGAACGGCACCGTCATCGGGCCGGTCGTCACGCCGCCGGAGTCGAACGCCACTGCCAGAAAGCTTTTCGGCGCGAGCAGGGCAAGCGCAAATACAAGCCCGTAGGAAAGGAACAGCAGCCTGCGCAGCGGGATGCGTTTCAGGATGCGCAGCATGGCCACCGAAAGGAAAACCCCTACGCCCAGCGCCACGCACAGGATCAGGATCAGATTCGGCACATCCGCCACCTGCCCCGCAAGCACCGTCAGATCCGGTTCGGCGACCGTCACCAGAAAGCCCGTCAGGAAACCGGAAAACAGGATCAGCGCGGTCTTCTGTCCCCGGGTCACCGCAAGGCCGATGCTCTGCCCGATGGGCGTCATCGACATCTCCGTCCCCTGGTTGAACAGCGTCATCCCGCACATCAGCAGCAGTGTCGCGAATCCGAAGGCCGCGAGCGCGTCCACCGGCAGCGGCACCGCAAGGCCGCACAGCAGCAGCACCAGCGCCGCGATGGGCAGGATACCGGCCGTCGATTCGCGCCATTTGTCGCGCAGCACGGAATGTGTTTTTTTCTTTTTTCGCCAGCGGAGCAGAATCACCCGGTTCCTGATCCC
This sequence comes from uncultured Eubacteriales bacterium, assembly GCA_902796115.1. Lineage (GTDB taxonomy): Bacteria > Bacillota > Clostridia > Christensenellales > Aristaeellaceae > RUG756. The sequence goes on along the minus strand of CADBNX010000565.1, from coordinate 1,589 downwards.
CGCCATGAACGAGCGGATCGATACCATGATTTACCTCTTTATATGTGCAGCAGGATCACGGACGCGGCTCCGAGCGCATAGCCCGCGTATTGCCAGGGCGAGAAACGCTCCCTGTAGCGCAGGAAAGCCACCAGGAACGTGCCCAGCATATTCAGCGCCGAATGGGTCGGATACAGGATGGTGTTCGGAAGATTGCCGATCAGCATCAGAAGGAGCAGGTTGTTCAGCCCGTTGAACGTCCCGTTCAGCGCCGCGAAAGGCAGCGCGGTTTTGAAATCCGCCCATAAATGCCCGGGTTTGACCAAAACAGCGGCCATCAGCAACACAAAGGCAGCGGAAAGCGCCAGGATCATGTATTCATGCGTATAGTCGCTGCCAAGCAGACGCTTCTGCATATTGGATACGACCGCGCAGATCCCGTTTCCGCACAGGGCGGCGGCGACGCAAAGGATCCATTTCCAGGAAAAGCGCGCATCCTTTTCCGGCTGTTTCCGGATCAGGAAGAGCGCGAGGATCAGAAGAACAAATCCCGCCGCCCCGGTAGGACGCAGTTTCTCTCCCAGGATCAGAAGTCCGTACGCGGTGGGAAATACCAGCGAGAACGAGATGATCAGAAACGAAAGCGCAAGCGACCCGTAGCGCAGCGCCAGCACCGACCCCACCCAGGCAAGCGCGTAACTGACGCCGAAGGCAAGCGAATAAGGCAGGAGTTCAGGCACAAAGGTAAGACGCAGTCCGGAAGATACCGTAAAAAACGCGAGCGCGAACAGCGTCGTCACCGCCGCGAACAGCAGCACGCTGGGGGTTTTTGTCCGCGCAAAATACTGTTTCTGGCAGATGCTCTGGCTGCAGCTCATTACCGGCAGCGCAGCCAGAAGAAGCCAGTACACCATGATGCGATCGCCTCCGTTCCGGAAAACAGTCCGGTTCCCTTTATGCGTTCTGAACGGTCATTTCATACAGCCGGCAGATTCCCTCGCAGGCGGTATATCCCAGGGTAAAGCGGTCCGGCAGATCATGCACGAACAAATCCAGTCTGTGTCCGTCCACATCCATCACCAGGCGTTTTTCCCGAACTTCCATGTTCAGGATATGCTCTTCTTCCTGCCGCAGCGGAAAAACAGCGCCGAGCACCTTGTAATGGGTGGTATTGCGCCGCTCGGTATGATGCCGCCATACGTTCAGCCCGTTTTTCCAGATCACGATTTCATAATACTCCAGCGTACGGAGAATGCCGTTTTCATCCGTCTCGTTCTCTCCGGAAAGAATCAGCATCGGTGCCGCCGCTTCCTCGAACGCGCATCGGATGCCGATCTTTGCTCCGGCGGTGTAGGTTTCCGGCAGCATCAGCCCCATATAATCATAATCGCCCGGATCCCCCTGCTTCGCGCTGTTTGCGATGCAGTCCTTTTCCTGGCGAAAACGCGGCAGTTCCCGAAAACGCCACGAATACGCATACACCAGACCCGTATTCTCCCACTCCCCCGGGCCGAAGGTAATTCTCAGTGCCATGCCGATTCCTCCCTGAAAAACCGTAATCCGACGCTCCTTTTTATTATATGCGTTCCGCACAGATCCGTCAATCAGCC
>CADBNX010000564.1 GCA_902796115.1 uncultured Eubacteriales bacterium | reverse complement strand
GTGCTCATTTTGTCAAGGTATGAATTCCGCGGGGCGGAATTCCCGGCAGTCACGGCACAGCCGCTCCTGCCGGATTGTAGGGCGCGCTGCGGCGCGGGATGGAGAACGAGCGAAGCGACAAACTTTACACTCTTCCCTAATCCCTCTTCCCTTCCCCGACTGAAAGGAGTGGCAAAGACTTGGGGGTAACATGTTTTTATCTTGTCCGGCAAGACAGCGGAACCCTGCGTCTTGCGGGGAATGAATCAGAAAAAAACAGGAACTTTCTTTCCGCCTTCCCGGCGGTCGGAAAGTTCCTGTCTGGTTTGCTGAAAGCTGTTCGCGGGGCGCGGACAGCGTGATTATTCGGCTGCCGCCGGAAGGACCGGTCTGATTTCGCGGCTGAAACCGGAACCTCCCGTAGTCGGATCGGTTACCCGGCACCGGAAAACGGTTTCATCCGTGATCGGCGGAAGCACATCGGCGGAAAGCCTGCTGCCCGTAATGCCCAGATCAAACCACGCTCCGCTGCGCAGGATCTGCCATTCGTATACCGGCTCCAGCGTTCCCGAACACACGGCCTCGCAGAGGATGTCATTGCCATCTTGCAGCAGACGCACGATGGCGGGTTCCTCCGCGAAATACCGCGCGGTCATTTCCGCCGAAACGGTTTCGCCCCTGGCGTCGGTGACGACGCAGCGATACAGGTACTGCACGGAAGCGGCATCCACGGCAACGGTACGCTCCGAACCGATCAATTCGCATTCGTATGAACCGGGCAGGGCGGTTCGGTACCATGTGTACCGGTAAGGCTCCACGCCGTCCGTGGGATACGCTTCCAGCGTTCCGGTTCCGTCCGGTGTGTAAATGACCGCTTCATCCGTGTAATACTCAATTGCCAGCCTGCGGGACGCGGACGCTTCGGAGCGGACCTCCAGTTCATCGGTGCGTTCATGATTGCCTTCGCTGTCGGTGATATCGATACAGAAGCGTCCTTCCTGGTGAACCTTAAAGTTTGCGACCGGGCCGGTGCCGGGCTGATTGTCGGAGGGATAGGGGTAGAAGGCGTCCCGGTCTTCGCTGTACTTCATCAGAACGTAGGTATAGGGCTCCGCCCCGCCGGATCCGGACATGGACAGGGAAATGGTAAAGTTGTCGGCGGCTGAGGAGACTACGGGCTGCCGCGTGACGCTCAGCTGTTGTTTGTAAATCCGCAGCGTGCCGGCGCGGAGCAGCTGACCGTGCGCGTCCGAAACCGTCAGGTCATACAGTCCCGGATCGTGAAACTCCAGGAATTGTGTGCCCGCTTCGGCCCAGACCGTGCTCTGGGTGTACGGGGCACCCCTGCGGGTCAGCACCGCTTTATAGGGAGCGCATCCGCCGGAAACCTCGCACCGCACTTTTGCCGCGGGGGTCAGGTACTGATCCGCTTCTTCCTCAAAGCGGCAGGAAACCCGAAGCAGGGGATCATTGGTAACGGCGATGTCTTCGGAACGGATTTCCGTTTCCCGGTCCCGGATGACGAAATAATAGGTTCCGGGCGCTGTTACCATCAGGTTCATGCCGTCGGCCGCCTCCGGCTGATTGCCGGCTTCGTCATACCAGGTGCAGCGGTAGCCGTCGGGGTACGGTATGCCGTCCGCGGCGTCGGCTTCCAGTTTCATCGGACGCGGGCCGCCGATATTGACGGCAAGGGGCTGCCGGGCGATGCGCAGACGCCAGTACACGCATACCCGTCCGGTCCGCACGGTATTGCCGTCCGCGTCGGTAAAGACGCAGTAATATACGCCGGGCTCCCGGACGCCGCAGACCGCCGGTTCGCCGTTTGTGCCGACGGAAACGGCGGACGCGGAGGATTCGATCGGCTCGCCTTCCTCCCCGTCTGTCAGCTTCTCCGGCCAGAGGTCCGGATTCGTGTTTTCCGGCGGGGCAATGCGGTACCACAGGCACGCGTACGGCTTCCTGCCCTGGATCGCTTCCGCGGAAAGCCAAATGGGCTCGGTTTCATCGCGGCGGATACTGCCGCCTACGGGCTCGGTGAGGATCAGCAGCTCCTTTGCCTCGTCCCATTCTTTACCGCAGCGCATGCATTTGTGGAAGAAGGTGCC
>CADBNX010000563.1 GCA_902796115.1 uncultured Eubacteriales bacterium | reverse complement strand
TTGCGGCTTTTGCCGAAGGAATCCTTGTGACGAGCAGCCATGTGCTGAGCAATATGCATCACATGACCGCCGTCACCGAGGACGGAAGGCGTATTGCCGTGGAGCGGGTGCTTGCGGTGGATACGCAGGCGGATGTGGCGCTTTGCCTGCTTCCGGCGGATGCGGGTCTTCCCGTGCTGGAATGCCGGGAGGAATTCCCGCCCCGGGGAGAGCCTGTCACGGCCGTCGGCAGCGCGCTTGGCATCCTCAATATGGTGGCCTCCGGCAATATCAGCGCGCACTGGGAAAACAGCGGCGATGCCTGGCTGCTGTTTACGGCGCCCATCTCACCCGGTTTCAGCGGCGGGCCGCTGTTTGACAGCGCCGGCCGTGTCGCCGGCGTCATTGCCGGAACCTACGAAGGCGCAGGTTCCGTCAGTCTGGCCGCTCCCGTATCTGCCGCATTTGCGCTCTGGCAGCGCACGCAGGAAGAATGACCGGACAGCCGATCCTCCGGAAAAACCACGGCGCGGGGGCCTGCGAAGAGGTACCGTTCCAAACGGAAAAAGAAAGGAAACTGCTATGAAACTGGAGTTTGACATTTATCCGGGCGAATACTGGTGGGGAGGATGCGTCAATCGGGGACATGAAATGCCGATCGGCGCGGAAAGCCGCTGTGAGGTGGATCCGTGCAAGGGCCGGGAGAACGATCAGTTCGCGTCCGCCTTTGTGTCCTCCAAAGGCCGGTGGCTGTGGAGCGAACACGCGTTTGTTTTTCGCGCCGACAGCGGCAGGGCGGTGTGTGAAGGTGTGGGAACCATCGAACTCAACGAGGGGGAAAAGAATCTCCGCGGCGCGTATCTGGCGCTGAGCCGCGCGCACTTCCCTTTTACCGGCACCCTTCCGGACAGCCGGTTTTTTACCCAGCCGCAGTACAACACCTGGATCGAACTCGGTACGGACCAGACCACGGAAAATATCCTGCGCTACGCGCGCGGGATCCTGGAGCACGGCCTGCCCGCCGGCATCCTGATGATCGACGAGGGATGGCAGCAGGATTACGGCATCTTCGCGTTCAACAAAACCAAGATCCCCGATCCGGCAGACCTGATCTGTGAACTGCACCGGATGGGATTTGCGGTCATGCTCTGGGTGACCCCCAATGTCGGATGCGCGGGGCCCAATTACCTGCGTCTCCGGGATAAGGGATACCTGATTCGGGACGGGGAAGGCAAAATCGCCATCCGCGAATGGTGGACCGGTTACAGCGCGGTGCTCGATCTCACCAATCCGCAGACGGCGGCCTGGTACCACGGCGAACTGAAACGCCTGCAGGAATGCTACGGTGTGGACGGGTTCAAGTTCGACGCGGGCGATGTGTATTTTTATCGGGACGATGACCGTACCTGTGTGCCGATGCCCGCCAGGGAGCAGACGGCTGTCTTCAACGCGGTCGGCGTGCAGTACCCGCTCAACGAATTCCGCGCCGCATGGAATTTCGGCGGGCAGCCGATCGTCGCCCGGCTCCATGACAAATACCACTGCTGGGAAGGCTACGGACTCGATACGCTGATTCCGCACACCCTGCTGCAGGGTCTGCTCGGCTATGCCTACTGCTGTCCGGATATGGTCGGAGGCGGCATTCTGGGCTGCTTCCGCGGGGGCAAGAAAATGGATGAGGAACTGTTTGTGCGCTGGGCACAGGCCAACGCCTATATGGGGATGATGCAGATGTCCGTATCGCCCTGGCGCGTGCTCAGCGGGGAAAACGCCGCACGGGTGGTCGACGCACTGAAACTGCACGCGTCCATGGGGGCGCGGTTCTATGCCCTGGCACTGCAGGCTGCCGCAACGGGCGAACCCATCACCCGGTCCATGGCCTATGCTTTCCCGGATGAGGGGATGGAAACTGTGCAGGACCAGTTCATGCTGGGGGATGATCTGCTCGCGGCGCCCGTGCTCAAACCGGGAGTGAAAGAGCGTACGGTACGCCTGCCGAAAGGCACCTGGCGTTCCTGGCGCGGGGAAATACTGGAAGGCGGGCGGAATGTCACGCTGCCCGTCGGCCCGGATGACGTGCCGTGCTTTACCCGGCAAAGCGCGCGGACAAACGCGGGAAAGGAATAGG
>CADBNX010000562.1 GCA_902796115.1 uncultured Eubacteriales bacterium | reverse complement strand
TCCTGTTTATCCCACACGCACGCGATCGCCGCGGTGATCGCCGCGATCAGACCGTCATCCGCCTCGGGCTGTGCTTCCTCCGCAGGAAGCGCTTCCGTTGCCTCCAGCTGTACCGTTTCCTTTTCCGGCGCGGGCTTTTTGCCCCGGTGCTGTCCGGTGAACCGGGTCAGCAGCCAGATGCACCCGATCAGGATCACCAGGCCCAGAAAAACCACGATCATGCCGACGACCATCACGCTCAGGCCAAAGAACAGATTATTCATACGCCACCCCCTACAGCGGCATATTGCCATGCTTCCGCAGCGGAACCTCATCCTGTTTGCCGGCCAGGAATTCCATCGCGGCGATCAGGACCCTGCGGGTTTCCGCCGGCTCGATCACATCGTCCGCCAGGCCTTCCCGTGCGGCCGCGAGCGCGCTGTTTTCCTCACGGAACTGCTTCTCCAGCGTTTCCCTGTTTTCCCCCGCGGTAAGTTTCTCATCCGAAAATACCGCGGTACCTACCTGCGCGCTGACCGGGGATACCATCGCGCCTTCCCAGGCGTACACCGCATCCGCCATGCTCTTGCCGCCCAGCGCGATATAGGCGCCGCCGACCGCGCTTCCGGTGATCACCGCAAGCTTCGCGCATCCCGCTTCCGCGTAGGCGTAGGTCAGCTGCGCGCACGCGCGCATCAGCTGTGCCTGGTCCCGCGCCTCCGGCACCGCCAGGCCCTCCGTATTGATCAGGCTGATCACCGGCAGCCGGTAGCAGTCGCAAAGCCGGATAAAACGCGCGGCTTTTGCCGCCGACGCCGCGTCCAGACGCCCGCCGTCGCAGCTGTGATCCGTCGCGATCAGGCCCGCGCTGCGTCCGCCCACATGCGCGAACAGCGTGTGCACCGCTTTTCCGTACGCGGGATACAGTTCGCGCACCGCTCCGCTGTCCGCGATTTCCTTTGCGAGCGCCAGCCCGTCTTCCGCATTGCAGCCTGTCAGAAGGCGGTTCAGATCATCCCCGTCCTCCATCGGCGCTTCCTCCGCGCTGCATCCCGGGAGATATCCGAGCAGTTCCGCCGCAAGCGCGACCGCTTCCTCTTCGCTGTCCGCGGCAAGCGCCACCGCGCCCTGCGCGCTCATGGTTTCCGCGCCGAAAAGCGCTTCCGCGCTTTTTCCCGGTTTCATCACCGAAGCGGGATGCAGGCTCAGCACACCTGTTTTCTTTACCTGGATCGCAATATCCGCAAGCTGGGTAAAGGACGCCGCGATCCCGCGGCATTCACCCATCACGATCGTGATCATCGGGCTGATGCCGCTGAGTTTCGCCATTTTGGAGAAAATTTCCGCATAGGCCGGCAGCGCGCTGACGCCTTCCGTCACCTTTACGCCGGCGCTGTCGATCATCGCCACGACCGGCGCGCCGTTTGAAGACGCCATATCCAGCACTTTCGCGATCTTCCGGCTCTGCGATGCCGTCATCGCTCCGGACGAGCTTGTGAAATCCTGCGCAAAGCAGTACACCGGACGCAGCTGCACCGTACCGCAGCCCGCCACCAGGTTCGCGTCCTTCCTGAGGGTTTCCAGTTCCATGAAACTGCCCCCGTCAAAAAGTGAGGCGATCCTTTCCCGCGCCGTTTTCTTTCCGGACGCGTGCTGTTTTTCCACCCGGGAAGCGTCTCCCTGCAGCGCTTTCGTCCTTGCTTCCGTCATGGCGTTTTCTGTTTCCGTATTGGCCATAAACTCCTCCGATCCGCCGACTTCCGGCCTTATTGAAACTCAACAGAGTGAATTCGGGTTTCATCCGCGCGGCATTGCCATACGCGCATGATTCAGGGTAAACCATCTTTACCCAATTTCTTTATTTCGGCATAAAAGCCTGTTTTCCTGCCGCAAGCCAAAAAGAAGACAAAGCATCCGAATGAGAGTTCCTGTTTACATTTCGCGCGCTTCGGGTTACAATACGGTCAGTGTCTGATTCGGATGAACTTTCTTTTTTCGGGAGGATTGCCATGACACACGGCGGAGAAATCATCATTGAAACACCGCAGTTCCTGCTTTCGGTCGGAAGCGACTGCATCGTCAGAAGCCTGGTCTGCAAAGCGACGGGAGAAGAATGTGCCGACGCGGACGAAGAAATCGCGCTTTTCTCGGTCACGCAGGAGAGGCCCTTCAACAACGAAATCAAGCTGTCCCACCCCAACAAGCGAACGGTGTATCAGGGCTGCCGGCTGCGCCGCGAGGGAAACGAACTGATCGTGGGTTTTGAAATCGCGCCTTATGAGGCGCGCGTCGCCGTCGGCGAAAGGAACGGCTATGCCTGCTTTACCCTTCTCGGTTTCATCGTGCATCCCGGAGACTACGACCCGAAAATGACCATGGATTTTCCCCCGGCCGCGCAGCTTCGCCTGCTGCAGCTTCCCGTGAAGCACCGTGCCTGTTTCGGGGAATGGGTGAACGCGGTCTGGGATGAAAAAGCGCTGGTTGAGGTAGCTGCCGCATCCCCGAACGCCTGCATCGACTCCGAACGCCGCAAAAACTGCCGCATCCTGACCGCGGACGCGGTGCGGGAGACGGGACTTGCCGGCACCTGCGCCGCGCTGATCGTCTGTCCGCCCGATCGTTTCCTGGACTGCATGGACGCTCTGGAGAATGATTTTGACCTTCCCCGCGGGGCCGCGAGCCGACGCGCCGACGCCATCAACCGCAGCGCGTACTGGACAGGCGACATCCATCCCGGCAACGCGGACGAGCATATCCGCTTTGCGAAAACGGGCGGTTTCAGCATGATGCTGATCTATTACACCGCGCTCTTCCGTACCCGGGAAGGGTACGACCGCTGCGGAGACTGGGACTGGCGGCCGGAATACCCCGAGGGAAAGGCCGATCTGAAAAAAATGCTGGATCGGATCAAAGCTTCCGGCATCACGCCCGGTTTTCATTTTCTGCATACGCACATCGGCATCCGCAGCCGCTATGTCACGCCCAGGCTTGACCACCGCCTGAACAAAACGCGCCGCTTTACCCTGGCGCGGCCGCTTGGGGAAGGGGACACCACGGTGTACGTCGAGGAAAATCCAGCCGGCTCCGTCATGAACGAGCGCTGCCGCGTGCTGGCCTTCGGCGGCGAGGCCATCAGCTATCAGAGCTATACCGCAGCATGGCCCTACCGTTTCAACGGCTGCGTGCGCGGGCATTACGACACCGCCGTCACCGCCCATCCCGCGGGAGAGACGGGCGGCATCCTGGATGTCAGCGAATACGGGCACGGCACCAGCCTCTATCTGGATCAGCATGCAAGCCTGCAGGATGAAATCGCGGACAAAATCGCCGATATCTACAGTGCGGGCTTCGCGTACTGCTATTTTGACGGTTCGGAAGGAACCAATCCCCCCTACGGCTACCACGTATCAAACGCGCAGTACCGCGTCTGGAAAAAGCTCTCCCCCGCTCCGCTCTACGCGGAAGGCGCGGCCAAATCACACTTCAGCTGGCATATGCTGTCCGGAGGCAACGCGTTTGACATATTCCCGCCGGAAGTGTTCAAGGAAAAAATCACGCAGCACCCCGCCGAGGAAGCGCCCCGCATGCGGCAGGATTTCACGCGTCTCAACTTCGGCTGGTGGGCGTTCCGGGCTCCGGGAGACCGTGTGTCCGGCGAAAACGGCGTTTACCAGACCCGGCTCGGCACACAGCCGGATCAGTATGAATTCGGCACCAGCCGCGCCGCTGCCTGGGACTGCCCGGTCACCGTGATGGCCAATCCCGACGCTTTCCGCGCCCATCCGCGTTTCATGGATTGCTTTGAAGTGATGAGGCGCTGGGAAGATGTCCGCGCAAGCGGTTTTCTGACTCCGGAAATGAAGGAAATGCTGAAGGACCAGCGGCAGGAACACACCCTGCTGATCAATGAACAGGGCGGGTACGAACTGGTCCCCTGGCGTCATCTCAAAACCGCCGCGGGCGGCGACGCGAGACTGCGCGTGTTCCTGTTTGAGCGGCACGGAATGCGCTGGGCATCGTTCTGGCACACGACCGGCGAAGGTTCCCTCCTCCTTCCCCTGCCGTCCTCCTCCTTCACGGTATGCGGCGAAACGGGAAGCGACCCGATCCCCGCCGTTTCCCGGGAGGAAGGCAGTCTGATTCCGGTCGGGCCCCGCCGTTTCCTCAAAACCGCCCTCTCCGCGGAAGCGCTCGCCGCGGCCTTCGAAAACGCACAGCTTCTCTGAACCCGCGTTATTACAGCCGGAATCACGGCATCAATCCGATCGGGAAAGCAGGAAATCACAATGAACGAACAAAAGCTGATTCAGACCGCGCTTGACTGCGGGGCAACCAAAGCGGTCATCGTCGAAAACAAGGATATCGTGCTGAACGCAGAATTTCGTGCCATGTGCGAAGCCAACCGGTGCGGCGTGTACGGAAAATGCTATATGTGCCCGCCGGATGTGGGCCCCATCGACGAACTGATGGCAAAAATCCGCACCTACGAGAAGGGACTGTTCTATCAGTACATCGGCAAGCTGGAAGACAGCTTCGATTTTGAGGGTATGGCGGAAGCAAAAAACGCCTTCGTGCAGGTCTCGCAGCGCCTGCTCGACGCGCTGCGTCCGGTGCTGGGCGAAAAAGCGCTGCACCTCTCCGGCGGCGGATGCGGGCTGTGCAGGCCCTGCGCCAAGGTGACCGGCGAACCCTGCCGCCATCCGGACCGCGCCATGGCCTCGATTGAAAGCTACGGAATGGACGTATCGGGCACCGCAAAAAACACCATCCTGAAATACATCAACGGCGCCGACACCGTTACCTATTTCGGGATGGTGCTCTATCACGAATCACAGGCAGAAAGCTGACCTGCTCCTCTACCGGTAGTAGCGTTCCTGCGGATTGATGGTTTTGATTTTCTTCTTTCTGCGCACTTTCCCGCGCAGCAGCCGGAAAAGACGGATCAGCAGCAGGATCCCCGCAGCCGGCAGCAGAATGTAGAGGAAAACCAGCTCGAACGTGACCCTCGGGAACGGGTTCGGGTCGTTCATCGCCTGCTCGATGATTTCGTCCAGCGTGGGCGCCAGTCTTTCCCGGGCAGCCACGGAGCGGCTCGCCACCAGGTCGAAGACCAGCGGGTTCCCCTCTGTGGGATAATAGGTCAGCGTGCCCATGACCTGACCTTTTTCGATCGGCGCACGGAACGCGTGCGTGTATTCCGTATGCGTCAGGTTGTTCAGGTTCTGCACCCAGGACAGCATCTGCTCCGCCGTGGTCACGATCAGGTCCGGTGTTTTCGTATCCTGTTTGACCAGGTTCAGTTCCAGTTTGCCAAGCTGCGGATCGTCCAGATCAAAGCCCGTGATCTCGATGATCCTCGGATTCATCGAATAGATTTCTTCGATGCTCGTACTCACATACTGGCTGAACCCGTAGTTGAGCAGCTTCACGGTGTCGCGGTACCGGTTTCCGTCCGTGGACGCGTTGAATACGACCGAAATCAGGCTGACCCCTTCGCGGGAAGCCGATCCCACCAGACAGTACCCCGCCGCGGAATGCTGACCGGTTTTCACACCGGTCGCGTATTCATAGAACAGTCCCTCGTTCCGCTCGCTGTTCACGATCAGCCGGTTGGTGGAGGAAAGGCCGCGTGAGGAAGACATATTATCCCGCGGCAGCGTGTAGGAACGGGCGCCTGCCACAAGCCGGAACTCCTCATTCTGCATGGCGGTCCGTGCGATGATGGCCATATCCCGGGCAGTCGTGTAGTGATTGTCGTCATGATAGCCGTGCGCGTTCGCAAAATGAGTGGACGTGCACCCGAAGGCGGAAGCCGCCCGGTTCATCAGGTCCACAAAAGCCGGTATGGTTCCGCTGACCGCTTCCGCGATCACGTTTGCGCCGTCGTTGCCGGAAACGATCATCGTAGCGTATATCACATCGCGGAGCGTCAGCTGTTCTCCCGCGATCAGCCCGATGCGGGAAGAATCGTCCGGAATGGCCAGCGCGTCATCGCTCACGGTGCAGATCTGATCGTTCTCCCCCATCGTCAGCCCCAGCAGCGCCGTCAGGATTTTTGTGGTCGAGGCGGGATAGCACAGCGTGTCCGGGCTTTTTTCAAAGAGCACTTCCCCGGTATCCGCGTTGATCAGGATGGCGGAGGTGCAGGACAGATTGCTTCCTTCCAGGTATTCCGGGTGCGCGGGATCATACCCTCCGGCAGATTCCGCGCCTGCCGGAAGGAAAAACGCGATCAGCACGGCACCCGCTATGAAAGCCATGATCCTGCGCAGCAGCATACGTCACTCCATCCCGCGGGCCTCTTCCGGTCCGCTGACATACAGGTTATTCCCTTCAGAATCGATCAGCACGATCAGCGGCATCCTGCACACGCGCAGACGCCACACAGCTTCCGTACCCAGATCCTCATACGCGGCGCATTCGCACGACTCCACGCACGTGGAAAGATACGCCGCGGCGCCGCCCACCGCGCCGAAATATACCGCGCCGCATTCCTTCATGGTCCGGATGACCTCGCTGCTTCTTTTTCCCTTTCCGATCATCGCCCTCATGCCTTCGCGCAGCAGAAGCGGCGTGTACGCGTCCATCCGGTAGCTGCTCGTGGGGCCGCACGCGCCGATACAGCGGCCCGGAGCGGCCGGAGACGGTCCCAGATAAAACACGGTCTGTCCCTTCAGATCCACCGGCAGTTTCCCGCCCTCCCGGAGCGTTTCGCAAAAACGCTGATGCGCGGCGTCCCTCGCGGAAAAAAGCGTCCCGGTCGCCAGCACGCAGTCTCCTGCGCGAAGCGATTTTGCGCCGTCAGCATCGAGCGGCAGGTAAATTTCCCGCATATTTCCCAAATCCAGCATTCAAATCCCCCTGTCACAGTTCCGCGTATGCGTGCCGGGACGCATGGCAGCAAACGTTGACCGCTACCGGCAAAGACGCGATATGGGTCGGTGCCGTGTCGATATTGACCGCGAGCACGGTACATTTCCCGCCCACGCCGGACGGCCCGATCCCGGAAGCGTTGATCGCATCCATCGCTTCCTTTTCCAGCGCCGCGTATTCCGCCTGCGGATGATGGGTCCCGACCCCTCTTGCCGTCATCCGCTTGGCCATCACCGCTGCCTGCTCGAAATCCCCTCCGATGCCGACGCCCAGGATCATGGGCGGGCAGGCGTTCGGCCCCGCTTCAAGCGCCGCCGATACGATGGTTTGCAGTACGCCTTCCCTTCCGGCGGCGGGAGGCAGCATGGCGATCCTGCTCATGTTTTCGCTGCCGAATCCCTTTGCGATGAACAGGATGCGGACCATGCTCCCGGGCACGATCCTGGTATGGATCACGGGCGGCGTATTATCACGGGTATTGACCCTGTGAAACAGCGGATCCGCAACCACGGATTTGCGCAGATACAATTCCCGATAGCTCCGGGCCACGGCCTCGCGGACGCTTTCCTCAAAACCGCCGTCCGTGATATGCACGTCCTGTCCGAGTTCGATAAAAAAGACCGCCATACCCGTATCCTGGCAGATCGGAATGCTGTTTCCGGAGGCGATCCGTCCGTTTTCCAGGATCTGAACCAGGGCAAACCGGGCAGGCGCGTACTTTTCCTCCCGATACGCGCCGCTCAGCGCTGCGGATATATCCGGCGAAGGAGTGAAGCTCGCTTTCCGGATCAAATCACAAACCGTATCAAAAATCGCCTTTGCGGGGATTTCCCTGATCATTGCTTCCTTCTCTCCCTGTCATGTATCGCAGTCTGAATCGTCATACACGATCATTCTCTGTTTTTCGAGCACATCCAGCCGCTGACCGGAGCATACCTGCCACAGTTCCTCCCCGCACAGGGCGCCTTTTTCCTTCATTTCACGGTACGAATGGGCAACGGGCAGGCTTTCCTCGATCGTTTTCACGGCGTCGGACGCGCGCTTCCTGAAACCGAGCAGTCTTACGCAGGGCCTTTGCCGGAAGGAAGACGCGTGCAGTCCCAGCAGCGCATGACACAGGATGCGGTTGATCCTGGCCCGGGTAAAATGCGCGCCGCGGCACATCTCCAGGATCTGCTGCCGGCTCACGGCCTGTTTCGCCGCTGCGGCGATCCGGTTTTCGATTCCCTCCGCCACATCCGGCAGGGAGCGCAGGGCCTGCGGACCTTCCCGCGTCAGCTTCAGCAGCAGCAGCCGGTCCGCGGCGTCCGGCGGGCAGAAGTCGCCCCGCAGGGCCGCCTCGGAGATCAGCCGGCAGGCTTCCGGGGGCGTTCCCGCCCGAAGTGCCTGCCAGTCTCCCCGCAGGAACGCGGCGCGCAGCGAGGATGCGGAGGACATTTCCCCGCCTGTCAGCGCGTGATAGGAGTGGGTTCGCGCAATTGCCAGCGGCTCGATACCGCTCTTTCCCCTCAGTGCGCGCAGATAGGATACGGCCAGGATATTGTTGGGCTGCCGGATGATTTCGGCCGTCTCCTGCCGCCATGCGCGCAGCGCGTCCTCCGTGGCCCTGATGATCCCCTGCCCGTTCCGTATCCGGACACGTACGGCAGCCTCCGCCTCTTCGTCAAGGCGGGCCGCGGTTTCCCGAAGCAGATCCATATCCGCGCATTCCGCGCCGAACGCCAGACTGCGCACGCCCGGGATCGCGGCGATCAGCGAAACGGCGTTTCGCGCGTATTCCTCCGCCGGCCGCACCGTCAGATAAGCGGGCATCATCAGCACGATATCCGCGCCGCATCTCAGCGCGGCTTCGGCACGCGTGAGGGGATCAAACAGCGCCGGATCGCCCCGCTGGGTATAGTACCCGCTCATCACGGCCAGCAGCACATCCGCGCCCGAAAGCGCCCTCGCCTGCCGCAGATGGTACAGATGCCCGTTGTGAAACGGATCGTACTCCGCGATTACCGCACAAATCCTCCGGTTCAAATCGACCCTCTCATTTCAGCCGGCACGGATCAGGTGCCGCTCAGCGGCTGATTCACCGTGATGCAGTGGCAGGGGCAAACCGCCGCGCATGCCCCGCAGCGTGTGCATTTTTCCGGATCGATACGGGCAAAGCCGTTTTCCACCGTGATGGCGTCGTACTGGCACTCCCGCTTGCACCTGCCGCACCCGATGCACGCCTTCGCGCATACATCGCGGGCAAGGCGCGCCGTATCGCTGTTCCGGCACCGCACGATCACTTCCTGAGATACGGGCATCAGACGGATCACATTGCGCGGACAGTTGCTGACGCACGCGCCGCAGGCAGTGCACCTGTTTTCATCGATGCGCGCGATTCCGTCCACGATGCGGATCGCTCCGAACGCACAGTGATCGATGCAGTCCCCCAGGCCGATGCAGGCAAAACGGCAGTCCTTGGGTCCTCCTGCGATTCCCGCGGCGATGATGCAGCTTTTGTAGCCGTCATAGCTGTAGGTATCCTTCGCGATGCCCCGGATCCCCTGGCACAGTACGCGTGCCACGATCCTTTCGCTCTCCGCCGCTTCCTGTCCCATGATCGCGGCGATCCTGCGCGTGCCTTCGGCGCCTGCCGGCGCGCAGCCGTTCACTTTGGCCTCGCCCTTTACCACCGCCTCGGCAAACGCATCACATCCCGCGTACCCGCACGCGCCGCAGTTCGCCCCGCCGAGGCATTGGCGCACCTGCTGCACGCGCGGATCGGTATCCACGTGAAATTTTCTGCTGGCGTACGACAGGATCAGGCCGAAAGCAAGCCCAAGTCCGCCCAGCACCAATCCCGAAAACAGTATCGTCATCATGGCACTTCCCCCGTTACACCATTCCGCTGAACCCCATGAAGGCGATCGCCATCAGCCCGGCGCTCACCAGGGTGATCGGAAATCCTTTCATGCATTCAGGGATCTTGCTGGTTTCCAGTCTTTCCCGCACGCCTGCCATCAGCACAATGGCCAGCAGGAAGCCGATCGCGCTGAAGGTTCCGTTAAGGACACTCTGCAGCAGACCGTACTGATTGTTCACATTCAGCGTCGTCACGCCCAGCACGGCGCAGTTTGTGGTGATGAGGGGCAGATAAATGCCCAGCGCGCTGTACAGGGACGGGCTCGCTTTTTTCAGGAACATTTCCACGAACTGCACCAGCGCCGCGATCACCAGGATGGACGCGATCGTATTCATAAACGTGATTTCCAGCGGCACCAGGATCCAGTTGTACACGATCCAGCATACGAAGGACGCGAGCGTCATCACGAATGTCACCGCGAGCCCCATGCTGACCGAGGTGGCAACCTTTCCGGACACACCCAGGAACGGGCAGCATCCGAGAAAGCGGGAAAAAATGAAGTTGTTGGTCAGAACGCAGCTGATCAGAAACAGAAACACATTTGTCGTCATGCTCTCTCGCCTCCCCTCTCCTTTCGTCCCGCGCGGAACGCCGTGATCGCGTTGATGATGCCCAGCAGCAGTCCGAAGGTCAGGAATCCTCCGGAAGCGAGCACAAAGATCAGCATCGGCTCATAGGACGCGCCGAGCAGAGCGAACCCGAAAATCTTCCCGGTCCCGATCAGCTCCCGGATGCATCCGATCAGCGTCAGCGCCAGGGTAAAGCCGATCCCCATCCCGATCCCGTCCACCGCGGAGGAAAGCACGGGGTTCTTGCTCGCGAACGCCTCAGCCCTCGCCAGAATGATGCAGTTGACCACGATCAGCGGCAGGAAGATTCCGAGCGCGTCGTACAGCGACGGCACGAACGCGTGCAGCAGCAGCTGCAGCATGGTGACAAACGCGGCGATCACCACGATGAAGGACGGGATGCGCACCTTATCCGGAATCGCCTTCCGCAGCAGGGAAATCACAATGTTGGAGCAGGTCAGCACGAAGGTTACGGACAATCCCATTCCCAGCCCGTTGACCGCGCTTGTCGTCACGGCCAGGGTCGGGCAGGTCCCGAGCACCAGCCGGAAGGTCGGGTTCTCGTTCAGGATGCCGTTCATGAAAACGGTTCGCAGGCTTTTTTTCTGTTCAGACATGGCCCTCTTCAAACCTCCTTGCCTTTTTTCCCGTGTCCGTACACTCTCTGCGGAATGAAACGGTCCAGCAGCGGAGATGCGATGTTCATCAGCAGGATCGCATACGTGACCCCTTCCGGGTAGGCGCCGAACCTGCGGATGAGCACGGTGATCAGGCCGATGCCGAACGCGTAGATCATCTGGGCCGCGGAAGTCATCGGGCTTGTCGCGTAATCCGTAGCCATGTACACCGCGCCGAAAAGGATGCCGCCTTCAAGCACCTGAATGAGCGCCTGCTGCGCGCCTCCGCTGATATTGAAAAGCCAGGAAAAAACGAACGCCGTCAGCACCGTGACGCAGGGGATGCGCCAGGAGACGGTTCCGGTCAGAAGCAAAAAAACGAAACCGATCAGGATCGCGATCTTGCAGGTCTCTCCGATCGCGCCGGGCACATTGCCGCTCATCAGTTCCATGATCGTCGCGTTTCCGGAAGTAAGCGGAGTAGGGGCTGTCACCGCGTCCGCCGCAAGGCTTAGGGTGAAGCCTGTCCGGATATGCGCCGTCAGATGGGCGGGCCATGACGCGAGCAGGACGGCTCTTGCGGCCAGTGCCGGGTTCAGGAAATTGTCTCCGATGCCGCCGAAGAGCTGCTTCACCACGATGATCGCAAACATGGACCCGATCATCACGCTCCACCACGGCACTGCCGGAGACACCGTAAGCCCGAGCAGCAGTCCCGTAACCGCCGCGGAGCAGTCTCCGATGCGGACGGTCCGGTGCGTCAGCACCTGCCACAGGTATTCCGCAAGCACCGCGGAAGCGGTCGACACCAGCAGGATCAGCGCCGCGCGCAATCCCCAGTAGCAGATTCCGGCCGCCGCACACGGAGCAAGCGCGATCAGCACGCCGCCCATCAGCCGGGGCGTGTTTTTCGCGGTGCGGATATGCGGTGCCGTGGAAAGAATCATACTCATTTTCCGCTGCCTCCTTGCTGTGCTCTTCTGGCCTGCATGGCAATCTTGGTTTTTGCCATTTTGAACGACGCTGTCAGCCAGCGGCGCGAGGGACATACCCATGAACAGCTTCCGCAGAGCACGCAGTCCATCACCCGGAGCGCTTTCGCCTTTTCCAGATCATCCGCGTCCGCGGCCACTTTGATCTGGTACGGATTCAGCCCGATCGGACATACCGCGACGCATTTTCCGCACCGGATGCAGGGGCCTTCCTCCACGCTCACCGCTTCCCTGCGGTTGAAAACGACGATCCCGTTTGTGGATTTCGCCATCGGGATGCCCGTATTCGGGAGTGGGATGCCGGTCATGCCGCCGCCGAAGATGATTTTTCCGGGTTCTTCCGAGAATCCGCCGCATTCGCCGATGATGTCCTCGGTGATCGTACCGATACGCAGGCGCAGATTGGAAGGTTTCCGCACGCACCCCGTCACCGTGGTCACCCGGCTGATCAGCGGTTTGCCGTCGATCACCGCATCCGCGATCGCCGCGCAGGTGCCCACATTCAATACCACCGTATTCACATGGATCGGCAGCCCGCCGCTGGGCACTTCCCGTCCGGTCACCGCCTGGATCAGCTGCTTTTCACCGCCCTGCGGATACTTGGTCTTCAGCACCTGGACCCTTACGCCGATGCGTCCCTTGGCCGCTTCCGCCATGGCGCGGACCGCGTCCGGTTTGTTGTCCTCGATCGCGATGACGCCGTTTTCCACCTTCAGGGCCCGCATCACCGCGCGAAGGCCGTCCACGATCCGGTTTCCGTTCTCCACCATCAGCCTGTGATCCGCGGTCAGGCTGGTTTCGCATTCCGCGCCGTTCACGATAATCGTGTCGCAGTGCTGATCCGGTTTCAGGCTTAATTTGACGTGCGTCGGAAAGCTCGCACCGCCCATTCCGCAGATGCCCGCGCGCTGGATCGCCGGAATGATTTTCTCCGTATCCGCGTGCTCCACGTTTCCGAGGGGTTCCAGTTCCACCCATTCGTCCCGGAAATCGTTTTCAATCGTAACACAAACCGCAGGTCCCTCGCCCAGATACGGGATCGGCTCCACCGAGAGCACGGTTCCGGAAACGCTGGCATGCACCGGAACGCTCATGAACCCGGAAGCTTCGCCGATCACCTGCCCCAGCTTCACGCTGTCGCCTTTTTTGACGCAGGGAACCGCGGGCGCCCCGATATTCATGTTCATGATGATTTTCACCGTATCCGACACATACTCGCGAATCGGACTGCTCTGCGTCGGGCGCTTGCTTGTGTGAGACGGATGCACCCCGCCGCGAAACGTTGCTTTCAATTCTGATCCCACCTTTGCCGTTTGGTCTTTGCTGTATCATGCATCCGGTATCCCGGTTTCGTTTTCATCCAGAATCAGCCGCACTTCCACCCGGTTCGGAAGACAGATGACACGGTTCCCGAGCGCACGCCGGGAAGCATTCTCCGCCGTCACTTCTCCCTGTCTGACGCAGTCCTGATTCGGGCATGTCGCCTCCTGCATCTCAAACCCGCCGTCCGTCATCCTGATGACGTTCACTTTTCCCCCGTCCTGTCTGACTTCGACGGTATTTCCGGGTTCCCACGCGTACGTCCCGTACAGACTGCCGTTCAGATATATCTCGACAGCCCGCGGTTTTCCGCCTTTCCCCGCCGGACGCAGCAAAAGCACGCAGAGGAGGCAGACGCACGCAAGGACTGACGCCGCGATCAGTTTCCTCCTACGGCTGCGCGTCATCGCCTTCTGTATCGCTTTCAATGCCGGCAAAACCCGCGATCGCGCTGCCGGCCGCGTTGACAGCCCGCACCACCGCGTTCGAGGTGATGGTGGACGCGGTCAGCGCGTCGATCTCGCCGCCGTTCGCACGGGTGGCGACGGGCAGCGTCTTTCCCCCGAACTGATCGGTAAAGCCGGCGTCCTTCGCTCTCGCGCCGAGTCCCGCCGTTTCGGAAAAGTGTTCTCCGCCCACACTGATCCCGCTCAGGAGCCCTTCTCCGTTCAGGCCGACGCTCACCTCGATTTCACCGCCGAATCCCTGTACGGTCGTTTTTCCGACGTAGCCCACCGTTTCCCCGTCCTCGTTCTTCGCAAGAAACAGGGAGTCCAGGCCTTCGTATTCCGCTTCCTCAAAGGAAGCGGCTTTCGGCACCAGCTGCTTCCGGGTCCGCTCGGCTTCTTCCGCGGTTCTTCTGGCGATGGGTTCGCGCGTCAGTTCATATACCGCGCCCAGACACAGTGCCGCGATCAGCCCGATCAGGGTCAGGATCGCCCAGGCCGGCAAATGCTTTCTCAATTCTCCGTCCCTCCCAGCAAATGGATTTCTCTTTCCGTCAGTTCGGATCCGAGCATGCTTTCCGCGGCGCTCCGGTCGCCCCGGCGCAGCGCCTGCCGGATCGCGGTGCTTGAAATCAGGATGCCTTCCCCGGAATACACCGGGCTGATCACGTCCAGCCCCACGCCCGCTTCGGCGCAAAAGGCACGCATCGTGTCCGCGTTCCCGGAAGCGCCTTTCCCGAAGGTGTAATGAAAACCGATCACGATATGGCGCGCGTGCAGTTTTTCCAGGAGGATCCCGCGAAAGAAGGCCTCGCAGCTCATCTTCAGTACTTCCCGCGCATCGCCGGGATAAAAGACCCTTCTGATGCCGCACGCTTCCATCAGCCGCGCTTTTTCCCGGATCGGAGTCAGCACGGTCTCGCACGCGGCCGGACGGAAGCAGAAAGCGGGAGGCATTTCAAACGTAAACGCGGCCGGAAGCAGGTCTTTCGCAGCTGCGGCTCTCACCGCCGCCGAAATCAGTTTCCGATGCCCGAGATGCACCCCGTCGAATGTGCCGAGACATACCGCAGACGGCGGTGTGCTCTCATCGATTTCATCCAGCCGGACCAACGACAAAGCTGTAACCTCCGATCCCTCAGATCAGTCAGATGAAGAAGCGCCGTTCGACTGAAGCATGTTCTTCATCCCGGGCGTATACAGGACGCTTCCGTCCTTCAGCACCCAGTATGCTTCTGTCCCTTCAAGCGCCGCCGCCAGTTCCCATCCGTCCTCCGGGCTCAGATTGAACAGCGCCGTGGAAAGCAGATCGGCAAGCGCGGAATCCCGGCAGACCACGGTCACCTGGCGCATATGGTCCGAAGGCATCAGCGTATCCGGATCGATGATGTGATGGTACCTGACTCCGTCCACCGTATAGAAACGCTGATAATCCCCGCTGGTAACGACGGACATCTCCTGTGTATACACCACGTCCATCCATTCTTCCGAAAGAAACGGATTCTGGATGGCGATCCCCCAGTGCTTCCGTCCGTCCTTAGGCGCCGCTCCGCATCGCACATTGCCGCCCGCATTGATCAGATAGGACGTCAGTCCGTATTTCTCCAGCACTTCCGCGGCGCGTTCCGCGGTGTATCCCTTCGCGACCGCGCCCAGGTCCACCCGGCATTCCGGATCCGTATAGAACACTTCGCATTTCTCCGCATCGATCCGGATGCTGTCAAAATCCGTGTGTTCCGCCGCGCGGCGCAGATCCGCCATTGCCGGCACGCGCAGTCCTTCCTCCCGGAAGCTGTGCCAGATGGACAGAACACTGCCCAATGCGATATTGACCCGCATCCTTCCGATCGGCTGATTCGCCTTTGCCCAGAGGAGCAGGTCGATCATCTCCCGCTCCACCCTGCACGGTTCTGCCGGTGCCGTCTGATTCATCCGGTACAGATTGCCCAGTTCTCCCCACGCGTGATAGCCGTCATAGATTTTGTGATACCTCAGAAACAGTTCTCTTGCCGCCTCATACGCCTCATTGAACTGTTCCTCGCTTTCCGCGTAGGCCGTGACGGCGACAAAGGTATCAAACACGTCATAAAACTGCGCGGTGTATTTTCCATACACAGGCCTGCCGGGCAAGGGAATCGGCAAAAGCGCCGCGAACAAAAAAACCAGTATCAGACAGAGCCGTTTTTTCGTGATCCGAATCCTCCCCCGGATGGCAGTCCGCGTACGCCCCGGCAGCAAAACCGGAGCGTCGGTTATCCAATGCTGAGCCGCAGCAGGGACAGCATACAGAGTATACCAAAAAAACAGGGGCAGTTCAACCTTATTTGCCGAAAAAAGAGGGACTGACTTTCCGGCGGAAGTGTTGAGGTTTTCCCTCATCCGTGATATACTCTTTCCGGCATGGAAGGGCTCCTGTCCGATTTGCGGGAGCGCCTCCCGAATGCAAGTCCGATTCATGAGGTCTGTCATGTACGTATCCGATCAATGGAATGAGTATGAGGTTCTGGATACCGGGGACGGCGCAAAACTGGAGCGCTGGGGGCGGGTGATCCTGGACCGTCCCGATCCGCAGGTCATCTGGCCGAAGGCTGATCCCGCCCTCTGGGAAAAAGCGGACGGGCGCTATATCCGTTCCTCCGGGGGCGGCGGGCAATGGTCGTTCGGCACGAAGCTTCCGGAGCGATGGGTGTTGCATTACCGGGATCTGAAATTCTATGTTCATCCGACGGGCTTCAAGCACACAGGGATCTTCCCGGAGCAAGCCGCGAACTGGGATGCCATGCGCGGCATGATCGGGCATGCGCATCGGGAGGTTCGCGTTCTGAACCTCTTTGCGTATACCGGATGTGCCAGCATTGCCTGTGCAGCCGCGGGGGCGCATGTGACCCATGTGGATGCCGCCAGGGGGATGATTGCCTGGGCCAAGGACAATCGCGCGCTGAACGCGCTTCCCGAAGACCGTTTCCGTTTCATCGCGGAGGATGCGCTCTCCTTTGTCCGGAGGGAGAAACGCCGCGGAAGTCTTTATCAGGGGCTTGTGATGGATCCTCCCAGCTACGGAAGAGGCCCGGGCGGGGAAGTATGGAAGCTTGAAAACGAATTATACGGATTGATTTCGGAATGTGCCTCGCTGATGGCTCCGGATGCGCTGTTCTTTTTTGTGAACAGCTATACGACCGGCCTTCAGCCGGCAGT
This sequence comes from uncultured Eubacteriales bacterium, assembly GCA_902796115.1. Lineage (GTDB taxonomy): Bacteria > Bacillota > Clostridia > Christensenellales > Aristaeellaceae > RUG756. The sequence continues at coordinate 7,370 of CADBNX010000562.1, read as the reverse complement.
GCTGCGGAATCTGCTTGAAAAAACCGTCGGCAGGACTCCCGGTGCGCAGATCGACGCCCAGGAAACGGTGCTTCCGGTATCGACCGGCGGCCTGCTTCCCTGCGGCGCGTGCGGCCGCTGTGTTTTTCCTGCCGGAAGAGAAAGGGACCGGGAAAAATGACTTCACCAGCCATCTTATATGAAGACAACCATCTGATCATCGCGGTCAAAAAACCGAACCAGCTGGTACAGAGCGACCGCACCGGCGACCAGGATCTTCTCAGTGAGATCAAGGAATATGTGCGGGTCAAATATGAAAAACCGGGGGAAGCGTATATCGGTCTGGTTCACCGGATGGACAGACCGGTGGGCGGGCTGATCTGTTTCGCGAGGACCAGCAAAGCCGCGTCAAGGCTTTCCGAACAGGTGCGCAGTCATACGATGCTCCGCGAATACGCCGCCGTGGTACAGGGGGAAACCCCGGACGATTTTTCGCTGAAGGATTATCTCCGGAAGGATGAGGAAACCAATACCGTGCGGGTGCTTCCTCCCTATCTGCACGCGCTGGGAAAAGAAGCGATCCTGCACGGCCATACCATCGAACGCAGGGACGGGCTTTCGCTGACCGCCATCCGGCTTGAAACCGGCCGCGGTCACCAGATCCGGGTTCAGATGCAGCATTTCGGCTTCCCGCTCTGGGGCGATCAGCGCTACGGAAACGGAAAGCCCGGTCAGCAGATCGCGCTTTGGGGAATGCGTCTCACGCTCGCGCATCCCGTTACCGGGGCACGTATGGTGTTTGTCGCTCCCGCGCCGAAGGACGGGATCTGGACCAGGTTTTCAACCGCGCTGGATACCGCGGTCAATCTCTGGCCGGCCATCCGGGAAGGAAACCCATGAAAGACTTCACGTTTGAGCTGATCAAAACCTGCCGGCAGTCCGGCGCGAGGGCAGGCATTCTGCACACGCCTCACGGGGATATTCCTACGCCTATTTACATGCCGGTCGGAACACAGGCGTGTGTGAAGGCCATGACCAGCGAGGAACTGAAAGAAATCGGCACCCGGATCCTGCTGTCCAACACCTACCACCTGCACCTGCGGCCCGGTGAAAAACTGATCGAGCGCGCGGGAGGGCTGCATTCCTTCATGCACTGGGACCGGCCCATCCTGACGGACAGCGGCGGCTTTCAGGTGTTTTCGCTCGCGACCCTGCGGAAGATCACGGAGGAAGGCGTTTCCTTCCGCAGCCATCTGGACGGTTCGGACCGTTTCCTTTCGCCGGAAACCTCCATGGCTGTGCAGGAAGCGCTCGGCAGCGATATCGCCATGGCCTTTGATATCTGTTCCGCCTACCCCTGCGATCACCGCAAAGCGGAAGAAGCCATGCATACCACCCACCGCTGGGCCGAGCGGTGCCTGAAGGCCCACACAAGAAAAGATCAGGCCCTCTTCGGCATCGTACAGGGCGCCTTTTACGAAGACCTGCGTGTGGAAAGTGCAAAAACCCTTGCCGATATGGATTTTCCGGGGTACGGGATCGGCGGTCTTTCGGTCGGCGAGCCGAAGGAAACCATGTACCGTATCCTCGAAGCGCTCTCCCCCGTAATGCCGCAGCATAAACCGCGCTATCTGATGGGGGTCGGCTCGCCGGACTGCATTCTGGAAGGCGTACTGCGCGGCGTCGATATGTTCGACTGCGTCCTCGCCACGCGGATCGCCCGCAACGGAACCGTCTTCGGTCCGAAGGGACGCCTTGTGGTCCGGAACCAGACCTGCGCGGAGGAGTTCTTTCCGATCGACGAAACCTGTGACTGCTTTGCCTGCAGAAACTACACGCGCGCCTACATCCGCCACCTGCTGAAAGCCGGCGAAATCACCGGTGCCAGGCTCTGCAGCGTCCATAACCTCCGTTTCCTGCTGCGCATGACGCAGGAGATCCGGCAGGCGATCCTCGAAGACCGTTTTCTGGATTACCGGAAGGAGTTTTACGCGCGTTATGACATGACAAGGAATTTCTGACCCGGGACGGTTTGCGGCCCGGCATTCACAAAGCGGCTCCCGGAACCCCGGGAGCCCCCTTTTTCTTCTGAACCGAACACGGTCTATATGATTTTGCGCAGAAAATACTTGCCCCAGGCCAGCACTTCCCGAAAATGGTTCTTGATCCACCACTGCGGCAGGGTCGGCGCGCCGATCCCTTCCGCCCGGTATCCCGCGTCTTTCGCGATGCGGATCGCCCGCGGCAGATGATAATCGCTGGTAACGACCAGCAGACGCGCGTTTTCCTTATCGATGTATTCTTCCGCGAAACGAAGATTCTCCTTCGTATCGGCGGAGCGGCTTTCGCAGCGGATCCTGTCCGCGGGCACGCCGTTTTCCGCCAGCCAGTCCCGCATGACTTCCGCCTCCGGCGCGGGCTCGTTTTTTCCCTGCCCGCCCGCGGTGACGATCATGCAGTCCTTATGCTCCCGCCAGTACGAGAGGGCAGCCTGCAGCCGGCCTTCCAGCTGCACGGACACCGTTCCGTCCTCCTTCACCTGCGCGCCGAGGATCAGGATCACATCCGCTTCCCCGCCCGGCGGGGGAACCGTCTTTTCCATGATGACAAGTGCCGCCAGCGCCGCTGAAAACAGCAGCACGCACAGCAGCAGGAGCCGAAAAATCAACTTGCCCAATCGCCTTCTTTTCATCGGATGTACCCTTCATTCCGCAGGCTGATGCTGTTCTGAACGCCCGTGATGATATGATCCAGCAGACGGATATCCACGGTTTCCAGGACGCGCCTGATCCTCTCCGTCACATCCAGATCCGCCTTTGACGGGGTCAGATTTCCGGACGGGTGATTATGCACCAGCACCGCTCCCGTCGCGCCGCGGTTGATCAGCGTGGTGAGCACCTTTCTGGGCAGGATGTTCACCTGATCCGGGGTGCCGCGCTCCAGCCTGTCCTCGGCGATCAGGTGGAGCCGCGTATCAAACGAGAGCAGCATGAACACTTCGTCCCGTTCTCCCGTAAGACGTTTCATACAGTACGCCATCATTTTCTGCGGACTGGTGTATGTCTCGGAAGAGGCCGCTTTCAGGCTCGCGCCCTCATAGATTTTCCAGAGCGGCAGCAGCATATTGATCAGGATCGCAGCGCTTTCTCCGATGCCGTCCACCCTCGAAAGCCGTTCGACCGGTGCTTCCAGAACCGCCTTCAGGCTTTTGAACTCTTTAAGAAGGCTGTGCGCCAGGTCATTGGTATCCCTGCGCGGGATCGCATAGCTCAGCAGCAATTCCAGCATTTCATGATCCTGGAAAGCGTCCGGTCCTCCGCGCAGCCATCGTTCGCGCAGCCGTTTCCGGTGCCCTTCGTGTGAAACGGTATCCATGAGTCACTGACCGATTTTCATGCCGCAGTTCGGGCAGAAACGCGCGCTCCCGCCTTCCGGAGAAGTCCAGCCGCACGCCGGGCACCGCACCCCCTGCGCAGGGCGTGCAGCCCCGCAGTTCGGGCAGAATTTTCCCTGATTCACCGTACCGCATACGCAGAGCCATTCCCCGGGAGCCAGCTGCGGAGCGGCCGGGGTCTTAAGCGGCCCGGCAGACGCCTGTCCGTTTTCTTTGCCCGTCATCACAGCGCAGATCTCTTCCGCCTCCCGCTGCCATTCGCGGTAAGCATTTTTCAGTCTGGATTCGGGACGCTCGTCCGTCAGTTCGAATTCGATCTGTGAAAACCAGGGACTGTCCACATGCATAACGATGTCGAATTCGTAGCTGTACTCATAGCGTGGCGGCTGATAGCTTACCTGTTTGCCCTGCTCGTCTTTCCGGTACAGTTCTCTTTTGTGTTCCTTCACATCCCAGGTGCAGTCCATCACCTGATCCAGGCCGATCACATCCTGCCCGGACGAACGCCAGTCCGAATGACCGGTCACGATGAATTTCCGCTGAACCGTGTCCAGATAGATCTTCGTTCTTTTCCCGAGCACCCTGTCCGGATGAAGGGCGGCCAGTTCCCCGGCGTTCTCTTCCCGGTATCGCAGGTGCTCGTTGATCTGGGCAACCGTCATGCTCCGCCTGTCGCTCAGCCTGGGCGAAAGCTTTCCCGCGCATTCCTTGCACAGATTGCCGTCTTCCAGCTTCCTGTTGGACAGCAGTTTGATCTCGCTGCCGCAGACAGAGCAGATCTTTTTTTCAAACAGTTTTCCGAGAATACCCATATGCGTCATCCTCCCGGTCAATCGATCGTCAGGCCGTTTTCTCTTCCAAAAGCTTTTCAATGGTTTCGATCCGCGTGGAAAGCGTAAAAATGCGGGCAGCCGTCTCCAGATCCGCAAGGGACGGGAAAGTCGGCGCGATCCGGATATTGCTGTCATGCGGATCCTGATGATAGGGATAGGTGGATCCCGCCGGTGTCAGTTCCACCCCTGCCTTTTTGCAGCGGCTGATAATCGCCGCGGCGCATCCCGGGTAAGAGTCGAAGGAAATGAAATACCCTCCGAGCGGCTTTGTCCATTCCCCGGCGCCCAGGCCGTTCAGATCCTCCTCAAAAATGCGCTCCACCAGTTCAAACTTCGGTCTGAGGATGTCCGCGTGTTTGCGCATATGCGCTCTGATTCCGTCAAGATTCCTGAAGAACCGCACATGACGCAGCTGGTTCACCTTGTCATGGCCGATCGTCTGAATGGAAAACTGCCTGCGGATGTCCTGCAGATTGTTCTGCGAGGTAGCGATCGCCGCGATCCCGGAGCCGGGAAATGAGATTTTCGAGGTGGATGTGAATTTGTATACCATGTCCGGGTTTCCGGCTTTCCGGCATTCGGCAAGGATCTCATCCAGATACCCCTGGCGGTGATCGTACAGATGGTGTACGGAATACGCGTTATCCCAGTAGATCCTGAAATCCTTCGCGGCCGGCTGCAGCTTCGCGAAGCGCCGGACGGTTTCTTCCGAATAGGTGATGCCGGTCGGATTGGAATACTTCGGCACGCACCAGATCCCCTTGATGGCCGAGTCGGACGACACCAGGCCCTCTACCATATCCATGTCCGGCCCGTCCGCCGTCATCGGCACGTTGATCATGTCGATGCCGAAATACTCGGTGATGGCAAAATGCCGGTCATATCCGGGGACCGGGCAGAGGAATTTCACCCTGTCCAGTTTGCACCACGGGGTATTGCCCATCACGCCGTGCGTCATGGAGCGGGAAATGGAATCATACATGATATTCAGGCTCGAATTGCCGTAAATCATGATGTTTTCCGCCGGCACCTCGATCATCGCCCCGAGCAGCTCTTTCGTTTCCTGCAATCCGCCCAGCACCCCGTAATTCCGGCAGTCCGTACCGTCCTCGCAGTGCAGGTCGGCTTTGGAGGAGAGCACGTCCATCATGTCCATGGAAAGATCCAGCTGCTCCGCGCACGGTTTGCCCCTCGTCAGATTCAGGTGCAGATCGCGCATCTGATAGTTCTTATACAACGCTTTCAGGTTTTCCTTTTCCTGTGCCAGTTCTTCCCGGGACCACTCGGTATACGGACGCATGTTCATCCCCCGCCTTCATGAAAGATTCCAGAATTATTGTAGCATATTTCCCGTGCGTGTCAATCGGCATTCCCGTTTGCTTTTGCGGATGTTTCTTTTCGAACAGAGCTCTGAAACCTCGTGTTTCAGAGCTCTGTCCCTTCGCCTGCAGGCAGGCGTCATTTTATCCGCAAAGCCGGGCGCCGGCACTTTCACTGCGGCGCCCCGCTCTCCCGTCAGGCATCAGTACCCCATCTTCTCCGTCCAGGACTTGATATCGGCCGCTTCGATCCACGCGGCGACCTGCGCCTCGTAGGCTTCGTTCTGCTTGGCAGCCGTGACTTCCGCGCCGAGGCTTTCCTTTACTTCCTCGAATGTTTTCGCGCCGGACGCGACATCACTCTCATATTTGATGATATAATATCCGTACATACCGGCAGCGGGTTCGGCTACGTCGCCGATCTTTTCAAGACCCATCGCGGCATCGAGGAACGCCGGATCAAAACTGGTCATCGCCGCGCTCACGGCATAACCGTTCGTCTTCATGGGCTCCCTCGTCATGCCGGGATCATCGTTGTATTCTTCGACCAGCGCGTCGAAATCCGCGCCTTCGGCGGCAGCCTTTTCATACGCTTCCTGTGCTCTGCCCTTGATGTTTTCAAGCGCTTTGCTCACCGCTTCGTCGTAGGCTTTCTGCGCTTCATCCACCGCGGCCTGCGCGGCTTCCGGCGTCAGTTCTTCCACGGCTTCTTCCGCGGCTTCCTTCACTTCCTCAACGGCGCCTTCGACCGCATCCTTCGCTTCTTCCGCGGCGCCTTCCACGGCTTCCTTCGCTTCCTCAACGGCGCCTTCGACCGCTTCTTTCGCTTCCTCAACGGCTTCGCCGACCGCTTCCTTCGCTTCTTCCGCGGCTTCCTTCACTTCTTCGACGGTATCGGCCGCCTTATCCGCGGCATCCTCCACAGCCTCGGAAGCAGTGTCAGCCGCTTCCGCCGCCGCAGCTTCCAGATCGCTCAGCGCCTTCTTCGCCGTGTTCAGGGCGGACTGCGCGGCGTCGATCGCTGTCTGATCCTCATCCGTAAACTTGACCAGGATCTGCTTCACATACCGATAGCCTTCCGGCGCCCAGTAAAGAGCGGTTCCGTTGTTCGCGTCACTGCCGAAAGCCGCCGGGTCGCCTTCGTAGGTTTCCTGCTGCTGCGCGATGTATTCGTCCAGTTTTGCCTGGATCTCTTCATCGGTCGCTTCAATGCCCGCTACCACGCCCTCGCGCAGTTTTTCGACCGCTTTCGAATTCTTGTGCTCATCCAGCAGCGCTTCCTTGGTGTAGCCGATCCCGTCGGCATACGCGATCGCTTCTTCACGCAGCGCGTCGCCGGTGTTCTCGCTGTCCTTCAGGACGCTGGTCTGGATGTATTCGATCTGCTCTTCGTATTCCTCGTCGATTTCAGTCTGCAGTTCGGCGATTTCCTCTTCCGTAAGCTTCTCCACAAGACCCTGTTTGTCCACTTCCTGCTTGAGCACCATCGAACGCGTAAGGCTCTCTACGGTTGCCGACAGCATCGCGGACTGGGAAGGCATGGTGCCGTTGACCAGATAATTATAATACGCGTTATAGTCGGAATACAGATACTGCTGCGTGTAAGTGGAAACGGCATTCGCCATCTGCGCTTTCGTAACCGTCTCGCCGTTCACGTTCAGGATAATCTGTGCCGCGTCCGCTACCGGATCAATGCTTTTGAGCGTGCATCCGGAAAGTAAAAGGACCGCGGCGGTAAGAAGTGCCAGGAACATCTTTCTCTTCATACGCAGGACATCTCCCATCTCATTTCTAGGCAACATGCCTATTATACAGGAAATCATTTCCGACCGCAAGTCTTTTCTT
>CADBNX010000561.1 GCA_902796115.1 uncultured Eubacteriales bacterium | reverse complement strand
GCGCGATTCCCGTATATAATATCCTTGTTCACGGGGTGAACAAGGACCGCGGGTGGGTACCCGTACCCCCCGCGTGTCCCCCCGGCACAAGGCCCCTGCACTTCGGAAAGCCAGGACGAGATTCGCGGGCGAATCTCGAAACTGTTTTCCTTGTGCACGTGCCTTGTGTCAAGGTATGAAAATCGCGGTGCGATTTTCCCTCATTCAACGGCGAAGCCGCTGAATGAGGATGAAAAGCAGAGGGTGTGCCCCCTCTGCACTCCCCTTGCAAGCTGTGATTCAATGATTTACATTCAGTTTGATCATGTTGCTTTAGGGCTATGCTTACAGCTTATTGACCTGCCATCCCCGTGAACAGTAACCCGGAGCGTGAGAGGACCGCGGGTGGGATCGGAAGGTGGAAAGAACGGGGATGAAGGACAGAAAATGGCTCGGCAGCGCGCTGCTGCTTCTGACGGCCATGATTTGGGGAACGGCGTTTGTGGCGCAGCGCGCCGGCGTGGAAAAAATCGGTCCGGCGAGCCTGAACGCCTCCCGGATGGCGCTGGCGGCGCTGTTTCTGGGCCTCGTGCTCCTGATCCGGAAAAAGGCCGGAAAGCGGCACGGAAAGCCGGAAGCGCGCACGGGAAGGCAGGATGTGAAGGGCGGCATCGTGTGCGGGTGTTTCCTGGCGTCCGCCAGCATGTGCCAGCAGACGGGGCTGGTGACGACTCCGGCGGGAAAAGCGGGCTTCATCACCGCCATGTACATCATCCTGGTGCCCATCATCGCGTTCCTGCTGCTGCGCAGGCGCATCTCCGCGCGGGTGGGGCTTGCGGTCGCGGTCGGCGCGGCGGGCATGTATCTGCTCTGCGTGGGCGAGGGATTCACGCTCACTCCGGGAGACGCCTGGGTGTGCGCGTGCGCGGTGCTGTTCAGCGGGCATATCCTGTGCTGCGACCGCTTCGCCGCGAAGGGCGATCCCCTGGTGATTTCCGCCGTGCAGTTTCTGACCGCGTCCGTGATCTGTCTTGCACTTGCCCTGATCACGGAGCGGACGACGACCTGGGAAATGCTGACGGCCGCCGCGGTGCCGATCCTCTACTGCGGCATCATGTCCGGCGGCGTCGGATATACGCTGCAGATGATCGCGCAGAAATTCACGCCGCCCGCGGTCGCAGCGCTGCTGATGAGCCTGGAATCGGTTTTCGCGGCGCTGGCCGGCGCGCTGATCCTGGGGGAGAGGATGACCGGGAAGGAACTGGCAGGATGCGCGGTCATTTTTGCCGCGATCCTGATCGTACAGATCCCGTTTGGAAACGGGAGGAGGGGGAAACATGCATCTGTCGGACAGAGCGCTGGGAAATGAAGTGCAGCTGGTGCGCAAACTCTATGACCTTTCGAAAGCCTATGATTCGGTGGTGGATCTGACCCTGGGCGATCCGGATATCCCCACGCCGCCCCTGATCCGGGAAGCGGCGGAGCGCGCCATGGAGAACAACAAAACCAAGTACACCGCGAACGCCGGCATCCCGGAACTGCGGGAGGCGATCAGCCGGGACGTGGCGGAAAGGACCGGGATCCGCTACAGCGCGGACGAGATCACGGTGACGGCCGGCGCGATGGGCGCGCTGTACCTCACCTCGTGCGTGCTGCTGAACCCGGGCGACGAAATCATCGTACTGGAGCCGCACTGGCCCAATTATTCGGCCATGGTGCGCATGTGCGGCGCGGTGCCGCGCTTTGTGAGCTTCCTGGGAGAGGAAAACCTGCGCAATCTGGCGGAGAACATCCGCGCCCTCGTGAACGGACGCACCCGGGCCGTCATCATCAATTCGCCGTCCAACCCCACCGGCCGGGTGCTGCCGATGAAGACGCTGGAGGAGATCGCGCAGATCGCGGAGGAAGCGGACCTGACCGTGATCACGGACGAGGTGTACCGCACCATCGTGTTTGACGGCAGCTTCCGCAGCATGCTCGAAATTCCCGGCATGAAGGAGCGCACGGTGCTGATCGACAGCTTTTCCAAGCGCTTCTCGATGACCGGCTTCCGGGTGGGATTCCTGTGCGCGCCGAAGGAAATCGCGCTGAACGCGGCGCGGCTGGAGGAAAACGTGAATTCCTGCGCGTGCCAGTTCGCGCAGATCGCGTGCACGGCGGCGCTGGAAAACGCGCACGCGCTGGAAAAGGAAATATCGGACATTTTTGAGCGCCGCTGCCGCGCCATGGCACGGGAACTGCAAAAGAGCCGCCGCATCCGGATGGAAGCGCCGCAGTCCACCTTTTATCTGTTCCCGGATATCACGGCAACGGGGCTGTCCTCCGAGGAATTCGCCTACCGGCTCCTGCGGGAAAAACAGATCGCGCTGGTGCCCGGAAACGCCTTCAATAAGGCCGGGGAAGGATATATCCGCATCGCCTGCACCCTGCCGGAGGAAAAGCTGGTCTCCGCCGCGCGGGAAATCGTGGAGTTTGCGGACAGGGAATAGGGAACAGGCAACAGG
>CADBNX010000560.1 GCA_902796115.1 uncultured Eubacteriales bacterium | reverse complement strand
TTCGTGGTGCGCAGGGTGCGCCGGATCTATCATTAATCAACAGATAACAGCAGGAGGATGAAATCATGCGTAAATTCAATATCACCGTGAACGGCGTACCGTATGAAGTGGAAGTGGAAGAGGTTTCTTCAGACGCGCCCGCGGCGCAGGCTGCGCCCGTGGCCGCGCGCCCCGCGGCACCCGCGGCGGCCAAACCCGCGGCGAAGCCCGCGGCCGCTCCGATCGCGGCCGGTGAGCAGGTGAAAGCCCCGATGCCCGGCACCATCGCGGATGTCAAGGTACAACCCGGCGCGAAGGTAAAGACCGGGGACGTGCTGATGATCCTGGAAGCGATGAAAATGGAGAACGAGGTGGTCAGCCCGAAGGACGGCACCGTGGCGCAGATTCCGGTGGCCAAAGGCGCGAGCGTCAATACGGGCGATGTGCTGTGCGTGCTGAACTGACCGGATTGAGGAGGGATAATTACCGTGCAGGAGAGCGTAGATATTTTTGCAACCCTGCGGGATCTCGCCAATGAATCCGGTATCGCACTGGTGCTGCGGAACCCGCAGAATCTGATCATGATTCTGGTGGCCTTTATACTGCTGTTTCTGGCCATCGTCAAAAAATTCGAGCCGCTGCTGCTGCTCCCGATCGCGTTCGGCATGCTGCTGACGAACCTGATGGGCAGCAATATCTATCACGAGGAACTGTTTGCCGGCGGGCACGCGAACTGGAGCCTGTTCGGCGGCGCCATCCTGGTGCAGTCTTCCGACCTGGCGGATCTGCCCCGGCTGGTCGGGGACGGGCTGATTCAGGTGAACAACGCGGGCGCGATCCTGATCAACGGCAGCGTGATCGGGCAGATCACTTCCGCTTTCTCGGCGGGGGCGACCCTGAACGAGGCCGGCGCGCTGATCAGCGCGGCCGGGGAAACGCTGGCCGAATCGGTGCCGGTGATCATCCGCGATACCGCGGCGTTCATCAGCGCAGGTCAGGTGTACAGCGCGTCGGGAGAACTGCTTGCCGCAGCCGGCCAGACCATCTCCCCGGGACTGCTGGATTATCTGTACCTGGGCGTAAAACTGGGCATCTATCCGTGCCTGATTTTCCTGGGCGTCGGCGCGATGACGGATTTCGGTCCGCTGATCGCGAACCCGAAATCGCTGCTGCTGGGCGCGGCGGCGCAGCTGGGCATTTTCCTTACCTTCCTCGGCGCGAAGCTGCTGGGCTTCACCTCGCCTCAGGCGGGCGCCATCGGCATCATCGGCGGCGCGGACGGCCCGACGGCCATCTGGCTGACGGGACTGCTGGCGCCGGAGCTGCTCGGCCCCATCGCGGTAGCCGCCTACAGCTATATGGCGCTGGTGCCGGTTATTCAGCCGCCCATCATGCGCGCGCTGACCACAAAGAAAGAGCGCGAGATCGTGATGGAGCAGCTGCGTCCGGTGTCCAAGCGTGAAAAGATCATTTTCCCGATCGTGGTGACCGTGCTGGTTTCGGCTCTGCTGCCTTCCGCGACGCCGCTGGTCGGATGTCTGATGCTGGGCAACCTGCTGAAGGAAAGCGGTGTGGCGGAACGCCTGGTCAAAACCGCTTCCAATGAACTGATGAACATCGTGACGATTTTCCTGGGCATCACGGTGGGCGCGACGGCAACCGCCGGCACCTTCCTGAATATCCGCACGATCGAGATCATCGCGCTGGGCGTGGTCGCGTTCGGATGCGGCACCGCGGGCGGCGTGCTGCTTGCGAAACTCATGAACAAACTGACCGGAGGAAAGATCAATCCGCTGATCGGCTCCGCCGGCGTGTCCGCGGTTCCGATGGCCGCGCGTGTTTCCCAGATGGAAGGGCAGAAAGCGAACCCGAAGAATTTCCTGCTCATGCACGCGATGGGTCCCAATGTGGCGGGCGTGATTGGAAGCGCGATTGCGGCAGGCATCCTGCTGAGCATGTTCGGTTAAGGGAAAGGGGAAGAATATGGCACATAAATTGATGATTACGGATACCATTCTCCGTGACGCGCATCAGAGCCAGGCGGCGACCCGGATGCGCCTGGATGAAATGCTGCCGGTGTGCGACAAACTGGACAAGGTCGGGTATTTCTCCCTGGAGTGCTGGGGCGGAGCGACCTTCGACAGCTGCCTGCGCTTTCTGAACGAGGATCCGTGGGACCGGCTGCGCGCGCTGCGCAAGGCGCTGCCCCACACCAAGCTGCAGATGCTGCTGCGCGGGCAGAACCTGCTGGGCTACAAACACTACGCGGACGACGTGGTTGATTATTTCGTGAAGAAATCCATCGACAACGGCATCGACATCATCCGTACCTTCGACGCGCTGAACGACCTGCGCAATATGGAGACCGCGGTCAAGGCGACAAGGCAGTACGGCGGCACCGCGGAAGTGGCGATGAGCTACACGATTTCTCCGGTCCATACGGAGGAGTATTTCGTGGACCTGGCAAAGCGCATCGAGGACATGGGCGCCGACATGATCTGCATCAAGGACATGGCGAACCTGCTGCTGCCCTACGCCGCCTACAGCCTGATCACGAAGCTGAAGCAGAATACGAAGCTGCCC
>CADBNX010000559.1 GCA_902796115.1 uncultured Eubacteriales bacterium | reverse complement strand
TCGCTCTGCTTCGGAGCACGCAGATGACAAGCCCGGGGAGGGACTGTCTGCCGCTCAATACGCGCTGTTCCAGCCGATCACCCCGTATCCTTCTCCGTCAAGATGCAGGGCAAAAACGGTCTTTCCGTGTTCATCTGTCTGACTGCGCAGCGCGCACCCGTCCTCTTCCGTCAGCGTTACGGAGTCCGGCAGGCGGTATTCGTCCGCCCGAACAGTCAGTTCGATTTCGGCAGGCTGTTTTCCTGAATTGATGATGAACAACAGGCGCTGTCCCGCCGCGTCCTCCCAGCCGCCCGCAACCACGCATTTTTCATGGGTCATCAGGGGCAGGCGCAGCATGGATTCGCTGTCCAGCAGCTCCATGCCGCCGGTGATTTCCGGCGGGCGCAGCATTTCGGCTTCCGTGAAGAATTCGCGGTGCCGCCAGCGCAGCAGCGCCATTTTTTTCAAAAACGGGAACTGCTCCGGGTCGTCCACAAGCTCCGGATGGATCCAGCCCAGCTGCTGTCCCCAGACGAGGGACTGTGCGATGTGGAAGCGGAAATACGCCGCGTCCTTCCGTTTGTTCCAGGTGATGACCCGGCCGAAGAAGGAAACATGGCCGCCGTACACCTGCGGAAACGCGGGAACCCCTTCCGGCTGGATCCAGTACCAGGAAAGATAGGCGTCCAGATCCGACGCGTAGACTTCGGAGACGGATTCACTGGTCAGCGCGAAATCCTCCGGCGCGTCGACGCGCAGGCTGGCGATGAGCTCCCGGTACGCGTCGCCCCAGAAATGTCCGTGCCCGGGCGCGTGCAGGTGGCTTTCGTCACAGCAGTGGTCATAGCCGAGTGAAACCACGTCCAGGTAAATGCCGTCCACGCTGTAATCCGTATACAGCTTCCGCACGATCTGCCGCAGCTCGTTCTTCCACAGCGCGGTGGAAGGGCAGATACGCGCAAACTGCACCCGGCTGCCGTTCGGTTTTTTGGTGGCGTAATAGGTAAAAATGGTGTTTCCGTTGATATCCTTGGCGGTCGCGGGCAGCGCTTCCTTCTGAAAACGGTAATCCGCGCCCCGGTCGTCGTTCATATCCCAGGAATAGCCTGCGATATAGGGCACGATGCGGATACCGGCTTCGCGCATGGCGCGTACGCCTTCCTTAAAGCCCGCGTGCGCGGGAAAATAGTGCGGGTTGTCGTAGTTGAAGGGCACCCAGTGCCAGTTGTACACATGATAGGCGATCGGGATGCCGAGCGCTTCGCGCATCCGGATGGCCTGACGGTACCAGGCGTCCGGATCCGGATCGGCCGAAAGCTCCTTCAGGGTCGTGGGAAGCGGCGCGGCGTCCGGGTTTTCGTTGGGCAGGAAGCTCATCACCCACACCGGCATTTCCCGGATCCACTGCGGCGAATCCGGCCTTCCGCGCAGTTTCGGAAACCAGGAAGAGGCGGTGCGCACAAAGGAACGGTACAGCCCGACCGCGTCGAACCAGTCCCCGCGGAAGCGCTGCCAGACCATTTCTCCCGGCAGGGTCGTGGTGTTGCCCGCGCGGCGCAGCCAGGAGGCGGGATACTCCACCCGGGTCAGCACGCAGCCGGACTGCGGCGCCCCGGCCATGGTGAAGGATTTCTCGCTGCCGTCCGCGTCGTGCACGCCGATATACAGCCCGTTTGGGTATGCCTGTCCGGAGCCGGGCGTACAGAGCGCGCAGAAGCCCATCGGCGCGGCGACGCCGGTGGGGTATTTTCCCACGTACACGGAGGTGTGCCGCGCGAACTCCGGCAATACGGCCCCGCATCCGCGGGAGACCAGGGCGGAGGAGAAGCCCCGGCTGAGACATACCGGATAGGAAACGGAGGACACGGACCAGCGGCCGCTGCGGTTGATGACCCGCGTTTTCCAGGCAATGCGGCTGTCCGGCGCCGAAAGAAACGCTTCCAGGATGACGCTGATCTGTGTGACGCGTCCGTTTTCGGGATCGGACAGGATCAGGCGGCAGTAATCCTTTCTCTGCGTGACATCGATCCGGTCCCATCCGCTGCCGGAATCGAGCACGAGTTCCCTTTCGTATTCGGTGTCCCACAGTTTCAGATAGAACAGCGGAGCGGGCTGTGCGTCTTCCCCGTCGTCGGCACCTTCAACCGGCGCGGTCCAGAGGCCGCCTGCTGTCTGAAGCAGCTTCGCGGAGAGATCGCCTGCCTGAAGACGGATCTCACGTTCGCAGGCTGTGAGCAGGACCTGGAGGGGAAGAGAAGGCCGGGATTGTTCGAGAGCGGATATCGCGGCGAAGAAATCTTCGGGCTCTTCCAGCAGGAACCACGCGCCGGGACTGTTTTTGCCGGAATAGAAGCGAAGATCCCCGTCATAGGAGGCAAGGGAAGGAAAAACGGAAAAATACCGCGCTTCCACCTGGAAAGTGGGCGTACCGCCGATGACCGCGAGATAGTCCTCAGGTCCGGAGAGGGAGAGCGCTTCCCGGAAGGCGTGTGGACGGGTTTTCCATTTTTCGAGCAGCACATGGATCTTGACGAGCTGCAGCATGTCGTAATCCGGCGTGTCCGGGTTTTCCTCCGGCATGGGATAAGCCCGGGAGAAGGGCTTCCCTTCCGCGTCCCGTTCATAGCCGGCGTAGGTGTCAAAGACCATGTTTTCCCAGGTCACGTCCAGCAGCGAAGCGGCACAGTTCCCGAGCACCGCGTCGCTTCCGCAGGAGGCGGAAACATAAAAAGCGGCCTGTTCCGGGACAAAGTGAAAACGGTAGGTGACGATCAGTCCGCGGATCGGCGCGCCGTCCTCCTCCGCGATCGCAGGCGTGCGGACAACCGCGTCCTGCCCGTGCATTGCGATTTCCGTTTTTTCGTGAAACAGGAAATAACGTTTCCCGCCCTTCCGGATCGAGTCATGGAAGACCACCCTTTTCTCCCGCCCGCCGCGGGTAAAGCAGAGGGACAGCACGCGCTGTCCGGCCTCGAAACGGAGATCCCGGAACGGATTCCGGCTTTCTTCTGCCAGTTCGGGCATATCATACCTCCGAAGGTTTTGATCATATTTCACAGTGCCGCAGAACCGCATAACAAGCCGGCGCGGGAGTCGCAGCTGCCGGGCCGTGTGCGGCAGCGCTTCCGGTCAGCCTTTTACGGAACCGATCATGACGCCCTTCACGAAGTGTTTCTGCACGAAGGGATACATGATGAGCAGCGGCGCGGAAGCGATGAAGATCAGCGCGTACTTCATGGCGTGGGCCACATAGGCGCGCCTGGTCATTTCCAGGATCATGTCGATGTCCGCGTTTTCCATATCCAGGTCCGCCAGCGCGCTCTGGTTGAGCAGCAGGATGCTGCGCAGCACCATCTGCAGGGGCTGGTAATCGGATTTGCTCACATACAGCAGCGCGTTGAAATAGGCGTTCCAGTGCGCCACGCCGTAGTAGAGCGCCATGACCGCGATGATGGGCTTTGCGAGCGGTAGCGCGATGGCAAAAAAGCACCGGAAATCGCTCGCGCCGTCGATGCGCGCGGATTCGTAGATTTCCCCCGGGATGGAGTTCTGGAAGAAGACCCGGGTGATGATCGTGTTGTAGATCGAGATGCCGCCCAGAATGACCAGCACATAGGGGGTGTTGATCAGGTTCAGATCCCGCACCAGCAGATAGGAAGGGATCATGCCGCCGGAAAAGTACATCGGGATCAGCAGGTACCAGGTGAAAAACCGGCGCATCGGAAGCTCCTTCTTGCCGATCGCGTAACCGCAGGGGATGGTGAGCGCCAGGTTGAAGAGCGTGCCGAAGAACATGTACAAAAGGGAATTGCGGTAGCCGATCCAGATGCGGGAATCGTCGATCACGTTCCGGTAGGCTTCCAAAGTGAAACCGATCGGCCGGAAGACGATGGCTCCCTGGGATACTTTATAAGGATCGGAGATGGAGGCGATGATCGTAAAATACAGCGGATAGATCAGGAGCAGCGTGATCAGCGCCAGCAGCGCGTAATTGACGGCGCTGAATACCCGGTCCGCCCGGGTCATCCGGATCTGATTTTTCTTCCTGGACAGGACGCTCATTCCGTTTCCTCCTTTCTCACCAGAGACTGGTGTCGGACACCCGGCGGGCGATCCAGTTGACGAGGATCAGCGCGGCGACGTTCACCACGTTGTTGAACAGCCCGATGGCGGAGGAGAGGCTGAACTGCCCGCCGCGCAGGCCGATTTCATACACATAGGTGGCGATGATCTGGGACGCGTCCAGGTTCAGCGGATTCTGCAGCAGGTAGATCTTTTCAAAGCCCAGGCTGAGCAGCCTGCCGCAGCGCATGATCAGCATGATGATGATGGTGGGCAGGATGGTGGGGATATTGACGTGCAGGATGATCTGCATGCGGTTCGCGCCGTCGATCCGCGCCGCCTCGATCAGCTCCGG
>CADBNX010000558.1 GCA_902796115.1 uncultured Eubacteriales bacterium | reverse complement strand
CCCCCGAACCGTTCCGCCGCCCGCAGTCCCCAGCGGTGCATGGCAAGGCCCCGCTCCTTGTCAAGCTCCGCCAGCGGACAGATCTCGCAGGACAGATAGTTTTCTCCGCATTCATGCAGCACTTTCCCTTCCTTGCCCGCCAGCACGCACCCCAGCCCGCTCGCCGCCGCGAAGTGCTCCGTGCAGCCGATTGCCAGCCGCAGATCAAAATCCATGCCCTCACCCCCTCCGGTCTCATCAGGGTAAGTATACGGCTTCGCCGCGCGGAGTCCTGCCTGTATTTCCGCTTTTTTACAATTTTCTAAAGAAGGCAATATTTTGATAAAACCATAAAATTGTGCAATACTTTCCCGCAGCGGAATCCTATAATTGGCCCATAGGAGGTGGGATCATGATAAAACCGATGACCTCAAAAGAACGGATCGACGCCGTGCTGGCACACCGGGAAGCAGACCGCACGCCTTTTGTGCTGGTGGACGGCGGCACGTGGATCGCCAAGACGGAAAAGCTATCCTACCGTCAGCTCTGCGGCATGGAAGACGGCGGCGCGTCCAGGATCGTCAAATTGACGGATGAAGTCGGAACGGACGCGGTGAGCGCGGTGTCCGGCGTGTTTACCGCCTGCCTGAACGCCTTCGGCTGTCCCATTCACATCGACGAACCGGGCCGGCCCACCGATACCGGCTCCTGCATCACCGACCCGGAAAAGGAGATCCCGCTGCTGGATAAAGCGGCCATCCGGGAAAAGCTGCTGGCCAACGAATTCGTGCGGGGCATGATCCGCCAGTGTGTGAACGTAAAGAAGCTGGCCGGGGACCGCAAATACCTGCTCGGGGATATCGCGGGCCCGTTCACGATGGCGGCCGTGATGGTCGGAACGCAGGATTTTATCATGCTGATGCTGGACGAACCGGAGCTGGTGGAAACACTGCTTGATTTCACGCTTTGCGTGAGCACGGAAATGTTCCGTATCCTGCACGAAAACGGCTGTGACATCGCCATGCCCGCGGAGCCCGTGGCCAGCGGGAACCTGATCAGTCAGGACATGTTTGAGGAGTGGGTGCTTCCCCGGCTGAAAAAGCTGAAGGAAAACCTGCCACAGTACCGTTATTTCTTCACCCATGTGTGCGGGCCTCAGGCCAGCGGGTGCCCTCCCTGCGGGATGCCGGCGCGGCCGCGTTTTCCTGCGACTGGCGCGTGGACCAGGAGCAGGCGCTCAGTGACGCGGACGGCAGGCTTGTGATCATGGGCAATATCAATCCGGCGGGCGCGCTTCTGACCGGCGGGGCGAACGAAGTATACCGGGAAGCCTGCGCACGCATCGACGCGGCAAAAGGCAGGGGATTCATCCTCGCGCCCGGCTGCGATATGGGGGCGGACACGCCGTATGAAAACGTAAAAATGCTGGCGAAAGCCTGCAGGGACAAAGGAGCGTCCGTATGAGCATTCTGGAAGAGATTTCCGAAAATCTGCAGCGCGGGAAGGCGAAGGCGGTTCAGGAGCTGGTCCGCCGGGCGCTGGACGAGGGGCTTGAAGCGCAGACCATTCTGGAAAAAGGCCTGATGAGCGGCATGGAAATCATCGGCGAGAAGTTCAAAAACAACCAGGTTTTCGTGCCGGAGGTGCTGGTCGCGGCGCGCGCCATGAACATGGGCACTGCCGTGCTAAAGCCCATCCTGGTACAGGAAGGCTCAAAACCCATCGGCCGGGCGTGCATCGGCACCGTACAGGGCGATCTGCACGATATCGGCAAAAACCTGGTGCGGATGATGCTGGAATCCCGCGGCATCGAGGTGATCGACCTGGGCACGGACGTGGCACCGGAATCCTTCGTCGCAACCGCCCGGGATCAGGACTGTCAGCTGATCTGCTGTTCCGCGCTTCTGACCACCACGATGGGCAGCATGGCGGAGGTCGTGAAGCTGGCCGAAGAGGCGGGCATCCGCGGCCGGGTCAAAATCATGGTGGGCGGCGCGCCCGTGACCCAGGCCTTCTGCGATCAGATCGGCGCGGATGTGTATACCTCCGACGCGGCCAGCGCGGCGGACGCCGCGGCGGCGCTGCTGCGCGCCGGCAGGGAGACGGAGAAACAGGGAAAACAGGAATTCCGTTCGCCTGCCCGCTGACCGCATAAATTTATTCCTGCGGATTCCGCACCCGGAAAACTTTGATCTCCGGCAAAATCCGGAGCGTCGGGCGATACGCTGTTCGCGTATCGCCCGACAGGCTGTGCAGCAGCATAATGCCTGTTGTCAAACGGCGGCAGGTGGAATATAATGACGGAAAGCAGGTGCGGAGCATCCGCGAAAAAGTCTGAGCTCCTGCAGACGCACCGAATTGAGGAGGTTATTCCCGATGATCAAACCCATCCGTT
>CADBNX010000557.1 GCA_902796115.1 uncultured Eubacteriales bacterium | reverse complement strand
GCGCACCGGCTTGGCCTGAAGGTGATTTTCGACGTGCTGATGCACGGCGTCATCGATAAGGAAGTCGCGCGTTACGATCGGAAAACCTATTCCTCCCGGCATTATTACTATCCGGAGTGGGAACGCCTGAGCGAGTGGGAGGTGCATCCCCTGCGCGCGGAGCATCCGGACTGGTTCATCCATATGGACGACGGGAGTATTTTCAGGGTATACACCTGGAGCTTCGACTGGGCCTGCCGCGGCCTGCAGGACTGGTTCATCGAAGCGCTGCAGATGTATGTGCGCGACCTGGACGCGGACGGGTTCCGTTTCGACGCGCCCACCTGGGTGAATTCCGCCGACTGGCGCGCGGATCTGACGTACCGGCCGGACAGATCCTACACGGAGGGCGTATCCGAAACCTTCTGCCGCGCGCGGGCGGCGGTCGATCCGCTGAAGAAGAACGTGATCTGGCTCACGGAACCGGAAAGCATTTACCTGCGGCATTCGCTGGACGTGAGCTACACCTACTCCTCCTCCGGTTTCTGGCGTCCGCTGTTTGAGGGAAGGATGACGGCTTCCCAGCTGCAGGATTTCTATATCCTCCGCAGGATCATCAACCCCAAAGGCGCGCTGTATGTGAACTGGATGGATAACCACGACAGCTGGAACCACGGCGTACAGGAGACCGGCGAATACGCCTATGAGCTGTACGACGCGCCGTTCGCCCGCGCGATGCTGGCCGTGGCGCTCTTCCAGGAGGGCGCGTACATGGCGTACGCGAAGAACGAGCTGTTCGAGCCGGACTATTACCGCAGGCTTCTGGGCCTGCGCCGCGGCGAGCGCATTTTCTCGGAGGGCGACTGCGATTACGCCTCCGTGCGCGCGGACGACCCGAATGTGATCTGCTTTGACTGGACGATGGGAAACGAGCGCCTGGTCGCTGCGGTCAACATGGGCAAGGAAACGGCGGTGACGGCGCTTCGCGGCGCGGAAGGCGCGTACACGGATCTGGTGACAGGCCATGCGGCGGACGGTGAAGAGCTGGTGCTGCCCTCCGGCGCGTGCGCGCTGCTGAAAAAGTGACGATATCAGGAGAAGCTCCGTCTGAACCTCCCGTTCCCGCCTGAAGGGACGGGGGGAAAAGCCGGAAGCGGAAAGGCAGAGGAAACCATGCGGAATATCATTTCGGATTGTGCCGTAACGCCGGCGTCCGTCGTGAACCGGGACGGGATGCAGCTTGTAAGCGTAACCTGCAGCGCGGAAAAATGCTTTCACGGAACGCTTCGCGCAAAGGACCGGGAAACAGGGGAAATCCTCGGCGCGGGTGCTGTCGCGCTGAGCGCGGGCGGAAACAAACAGAAAACGCTGCTTCCCGCGCCGCAGCGGGACCGGCATGTGATATGGGAATTCGTTTCGTCCGACGGGGAAACATATCCGGCGGGAGAAGGCGAATGGAAAAAACCGCGCGAATGGACGCTGTGGTTCATGGTATCCAGCCATACGGATATCGGACTGCACAATTCCCAGTACCATCAGCGCTGGCAGTCGGAACAGTTCCTGGACCGGGTGATGACGCTGTGCGACGAAACGGAGGACCGGCCGGAGGAAAACCGGTACGGCTACACGATCGAAGGCACCTGGTTTTTCGGCAATTATCCGATGGACCGGGGAAGGGAAGCGGCCCGGAAGCTGGTGGAAAAGTATATTAAACCGGGCCGGATCGGCCTGTGCACGGGGATCGCCGGAAACCACACGCAGGTGTTCGGGCCGGAGGAAATGAACCGCGCGGCTTACGGACGCCGGCGTATGAAGGAAGAGTGGGGCATCGAAAGCCGCACCCTGACCATGATCGACAACAACGGCCTGTCCTGGGGTATGGTGCAGCCCTTCGCGGAGGCGGGGTATGAAAACCTGATCTTCGCGCCCAACCAGTGGAACCCCCGGATGTCCTCGGTGTGGAAAGCGGATACGGAAATCGAGGGCTTTGTGCACAACTGCGAGGCGGGCGGCGGCGGATCCAGGATCGATACGCGCTTTGCCTCCGCGCTGCCGCGTCTCTTCTTTTGGCAGGCAAAGGACGGAAAAAACAGGCTGCTGGTATGGTCCGGCGGAAACTACGGGTACGGCGGCGCACCGTTCGGGCTGATGCCGTTCATCGCGCCAGGGGCGGGCACGCTGCTGCACATGGAAGACGCGATGGCCTGGACCCTGCCCATGATGGAGGAAAAATACCCCTACGACCTGTGGCTGACCGCCTGCTACCAGGACGACCAGGAGCCGAACCTGAGTCTGGCGGACACGCTGGCCGCCTGGAATGAAAAGTGGCTGTGGCCCAG
>CADBNX010000556.1 GCA_902796115.1 uncultured Eubacteriales bacterium | reverse complement strand
CACCTGGGCTCCGAACGTCCAGAAAGTCCGCATCAACTGCGGAAGCCGCGTGATGACGGTGAACGTCTGCACCCGGTGCCTGCGCTCGGGGTATGTGGACAGGGCTGTCCATGAGATCAAGGCTGCTCCCGCTGCGGCGCCTGAAGCGCCGGCGACAACGGAAGCGTAAGAACTTCAGGAAATCCCAAACCCGTCTCGCTAGAGACGGGTTTTTCTTGAAGCATGCCCGCAGGATGAGGCATGCGGTTATCTGTATAAAACGTCAGAAAGGGAATGCCTGTTATGATGACTTTTTTTGCCGAAATGTCAGCGGACGGAAGCTATGCGGTGCTGCCGGATGAGGAGATGCATCATGCGAGGGATGCTGCTCGCCTGAAAGAAGGAGAGAGCGTCAGGCTGATCATTCAGGAAAGGATTTACAGCTCGTGCTATTCGCCGGAGAATCGGTTTTTGCTTCTCGGAGAGCTTCCGTCACCGGAACCGAAGCTGAAGCTGACACTGTATCAGGGTATCCCAAAGGGCGATAAAATGGAGTACATCGTGCAGAAATGCACGGAGTGCGGCGTCGAACGCGTGATCCCGGTAGCTTTTTCACGCTGCGTCAGCATCTGGGATCCCAAAAACGAAAAAAAACGGTCCCGCCTGACCCGCATTGCCGAGGAAGCGGCCAAACAGTCGGGACGTGCGCATGTGCCGGAGATCGGGAATGTGATCCATGCGGATGAAATCCCGGTTTCAGCACATCACCCTTGTCTGGTACCCTGGGAAAACGCGCAGAGTGGGCAATCCCGCGGGATTCGGAGCTGGTGGGCAAACCAGACGGAGAAACCGGAAAAGCTTTCACTGGTGATCGGCCCGGAAGGCGGCATCTCGGAAGAAGAAATCAGGCAGCTAACCTTACGCGGCGCGGACTGCGTTTCATTGGGCCCGAGAATCCTGCGTACGGAAACGGCGGGCCTGGCCGCGCTGTGCGCGCTGCTGACCGTGAGTGGGAATATGGAATAAAGGGATTCAGTTGCTTTTTCTTCCTTCATGTTTTATAATTCTGTCAGAGAGCATGCCATTTATCGATGTTTTGAAAGGGGAGTGCATGATGAAAAGGACAGCATGTTTCCTGCTGACGCTGGCGCTGCTTTTGGGGGGCTTCGTAACGGGAGAAGCAGAGAAAGGTGTCACGCTGGTTAAACTGCATTTTTCGAATGCAATCGAAAATGAAGAAATCTATTACAAACCCGATAGTATCGAGAAGTCGTATTATTCGGACATTGGTCTTGTTCAGGACACGCGGGTGGTTTCCACATTGAATACGGACGGGTTTACAAACGGTGTTAAATGGAAGAAACTCTCCGGAACCGATGCCGGCAGCGACGTTTTTGCCGTGTCCGGGTGCTACCGCGTGACAGTCGCCCTGGAGCCGGTTTCAGGTTATAAGTTTTCTTCCCCGTTTACTGTCTATATCAACGGCACGGAAGCCACTGTTGAATGGCGTGAGAGTACTTATGCAATCGTCAGCGCTGAAATTAACGTGAAAACACGGTCAGTCACAAAAGAACTGGATTTGAGAAATACACTGAAGCTTCCGCAGGCGGGGGAGAAGACTTACGATCGGATTTCACTTTCCTATACAGTGTTCAACGATCCCGAAATCCTGGAATGGCGGGATGAAACCGCGAACTATTCCCTGCCCCTGACGGGAAGTGAGTTTTTGCTTGGCCATGTATACAGCGCGCTGGTGCGGATCAAACTAAACAAAGGCTGGTATCTGTTGGGGACTGCTGACAAACCGCAATTCAAGGTGCTGACCAATGAAACCGTTACGGATACTGATGTAAGGATTGCGCCTTCTGACTGCACTGTCAACGGCATCAAAAGTGTGACAGTAAAAGTAGTATTCGCAAAGATACCGGATCTGTCCAGCATAGTGATTACCGGGATCACAGAGCCAGCGCCGAAAAACAATCCCACATATCACGCGGAAGTGGCGAATGACGCGTATTATACTGTGACTGGCCAAATAATATGGGAAAGTCTGTCATCGAAAGAAGAGCTCGACCCGACGGATACTTTCGAGATGCTTGCTTCTTACCGCGTGACAGTTTTTCTGAAACCCAAGCCCGGCTATCAGTTTCCGAGTATCCAAAGCCTGAGGGCGACCGTTAACGGTATTGCGGCCAGTAAGATTGAGAAGATCGGCGAGATTTTCGTTGTCAGCGCTGATTTTATCTGTGCGGGAAAAATAAGCAGCGTATCCGTAACAGGCGTTACCCCGCCTCTTGAGGGAGCGAAACCCTCTTTTTACGCGACAGTCGCAAGCGACGCGGATTATACGGTAGAGAATTACACTTCCGGAGACTGGCGTAACGGCGTGTTTTGGGAGGATCTGACGGCCGGCGGATCGCTGACCGCGACGGATACCTTCATCGCGGGGCATACCTATCGGGTAGAAATCTCCCTGCTCGCAAAATACGAAGAAGCTTTTCCCTTTTCCTATGACGGGATCACCGCGACCGTTAACGGCCAGGAAACCGATATGATCCGGATATACCGCAACGCGAATATCGGAGTCAGGTTTGACTTTGTCTGCGCTGAGAAGGAAAAAAGCAAAATCACTTCCATAACGGTCTTTTTTGAGCAGCCAGAGGCGGGAAAAGAGCCGGACTGGAATATGGTGATGGATACCGATCGGGGTTATGAGCTGGAAGATGTAGGCTACCTGCCGTGGTATGGCGGTGTCTCCTGGAGGGATGATTCGGCGGGGCTGGAAGGCTTGGATATGTATGAAGGAAACTGGTTCGAGGGCGGACATACCTACACGGTCATCGCGTCTCTGATCGCCAAAGAGGGGTATGAATTTACGGACAAGGATACGCTGAAGATCATTTTCGGCAAGGAAGCGCCGGATGAGGTCATTGATTGGGGGTTTCCCAAAAGAAATATCGGACTTGTAAGGCATTATACCCTGCCGGAAAAACCCCGACTTCCGGGCGACGCGAATGAGGACGGACGTGTGGATATGAAGGACGCGCTGCTGGTTCTGCAGGACATACAGCTTGGTTTTATCCAGATCAATACATCGAACGCAAACGTGAACGGGGACGAGTATCTCGATATGGCGGACGCGCTGCTGATTGCTCAGTACGCGGCCGGATGGAGTGTTGCGCTGAAGTAACGAAAAATGAAAGGCAAGTATGAAAATGAAAAAAACTGCGATGATCCTTCTGATGACCCTTTGCCTGCTTCTGCCGGTCATGGCGAACGGCGAGTCTGCACGCTATACGCCCGCTGCTCCCGTGCAGGAAGCAAAGGCGGAGGACTATGCCGGTGAGTGGATCTGCCTATACGCTTCCATCACCGGGGATGTGGTCAATACCGAATCGCATCTGGACGAGCTGGGAATGGAATCGGTCCTGACTGTGAGTGTGGAAGGCACGGAAGCGACATTCACCGGGCTCCCCGAGTTGGGACCGGGGGCACTTCCGGTCGTATTTTCGGAGGGCGCCATGTACTTTGAGCCGGAAGAAGGAGTCAGGGTGCTCACCCTGCGGATGCTTGAGGACGGTGCTATGGTGATGAACTTCAATATGATGGAGTTTGCGCCGACGCTCTATCTGTTCCGCTCCGGTGCGGACAGAGTCCCGGGCGACGCGAACGGGGACGGAGCGATTGACCTGAAAGACACGCTGTGCATCCTCATGAAGGAGTGCGGCAAATCCGTGCGCATCGTGGAAATAAACGCCGACGTAAATGGGGACGGCATGGCGGATATGAAGGACGCGCTGCTGATCGGGCAGTATGCGGCCGGGTGGAATGTGGAGATGAAGTAAGGGAAGAGGGAATAGGGAGTAGGGAACTCCGCTTCGCTTCGTTCATTGAAAAGAGAAGAGAGAAAAGTGAAGAGTGCTTAATTCGTTTGATCTTTTT
>CADBNX010000555.1 GCA_902796115.1 uncultured Eubacteriales bacterium | reverse complement strand
TATCCTTTTGTGCAGAAATACTTTGTCAAAGGCGTCATGCTCGGATCCGTCAAAGGCTGACAGAATCGTTCTGCGAAATGCGCGCAAACAATACGCGGAGGGGTTTGATCCCCTCCGCGGTTTCGTTGTCATGTGTTTTCGGAATCACGGCACTGCCTAATACTCAAATGTACCTTCGAATGCCATGACGGCGCTGCCGGTCAGGGTGACCCGTCCGTCCTCATATTTTACACCCAGGTCTCCGCCGGGAAGCTTCACCGTGATCTCCTTCCCTTCGTCGCACAGGCCGTTCAGTACGGCGGCCGCTGCGGCCGCGCACGCGCCGGTACCGCACGCCAGGGTTTCCCCGTTGCCCCGCTCCCACACGCGGATGCGCAGCGTCGTGCGGTCGATCACACGCACGAATTCGGTATTTACCCGGTCCGGGAAAAGCGGATCGTGCTCGCACTCCGGCCCGATCTCCGCCAGGTTCAGCGCGTCGATCGTATCACAGAAAATCACGCAGTGCGGATTGCCCACGGACACGCAGGTCGCGTTCCACTTTTTCCCGGCCAGCGTGATTTCCTGCCCGATCAGGGTGGGCGCGTTCCAGTTCACGGGCACTTTCGCCGCCTCCGTGACGACACTGCCCATATCCACCGAAACGGAGCTTACCTTTCCGTCCCGCAGGTACAGTCTCATGCGGTGTACGCCGCTGCGGGTTTCCACACTCATGACCTCGCTGCGGATGTATCCGCGGTCGTAGAGGTATTTCGCCACACAGCGGATATTGTTTCCCGCCATCGCGCCTTCGCTGCCGTCCTTGTTGAAGGAGCGCATTTTCGCGTCCGCAGCCGCGCTGCGCTCGATCAGCACGATGCCGTCCCCGCCGATGCCCGTATGCGGCGCGCACAGGTTCACGCAGAGGCTCTCCGGACAGGTGATCTTTCCGTCGAAATTCTCGATGAAGATATAATCGTTCCCGCAGGAATGCATTTTCGCGAACCCGATCTGCTGCCGCCAGGGGCGCATCGCGTTGATATCCACCAGTTCGCTGTTTTCCAGCGTGTAACGGCTTTCGATGATCTGGGCCAGGGCGTTCGCGGTGTCCGTGCTCGTCAGGCACGGGATGCCCAGCTGCATGGCCCGCCGGTGAAGCAGGGTATAATCCCCTACCGTGGCGTCCTTGACCGCGCCCGTATACACGATATAGCTGATTTTTCCCTGCTCCATCAGTTTCCGGATCCCGTTTTCATCGGAAGAGGTCGAGGTTTCCGTCACCGGAATCCCAAGCGCCGCGATGGTTTTCGCCGTGCCGCTTGTCGCGTACAGCCGCATTCCCAGGTCGTAGAAACGTTTCGAAAGCGTAATGATTTCCTGATAGTCGCTTTCTTCCACACTGATCAGGATCCCCTCGTTTTTCTGCGCACCGACGGGCGGCACCTTGAAGCCCGCGGCAATCAGGCCCTTGAACAGCGCTTCCGCCATGTTTTTGCCGATGCCGAGCACTTCGCCCGTGGATTTCATTTCGGGGCCCAGGATGGAGTTCGCGTCCGTCAGCTTCTCAAACGAGAAAACCGGCACCTTGACCGCGCAGTACGGGGGCGTGCGGTACAGCCCGCTGCCGTAGCCCAGATCCGCCAGCTTTTCGCCAAGCATCACGCGCGACGCGAGATCCACCATCGGAACGCCCGTCACCTTGCTGATATAAGGCACGGTGCGGGACGCGCGGGGATTCACCTCGATCACATACAGTTCGCCCTTGAAAATCAGGTACTGGATATTCACCAGTCCCTTCGTGCCAAGCGCCAGCGCGAGCCTCTCCGAGCAGTCGCAGATGCGATTCAGATCGCGGTCGTTCAGGTTATAGGGCGGGTATACCGCGATCGAATCCCCGCTGTGTACGCCGGCGCGTTCGATGTGCTCCATGATACCCGGAATCAGCACGTCCCTGCCGTCGGAAATCACGTCCACCTCCAGCTCGATGCCGGGCATGTAATGATCCACCAGCACGGGATTGTCGATGCCGCCCGCCAGGATGCGGGTCATGTAATCCCGGGTCTGCTCCGGAGTGCGGGAAATGGTCATGTTCTGCCCGCCGATCACATAGCTCGGACGCAGCAGCACGGGATAGGTGATCTTTTCCGCCGCCGCGAGCGCTTCATCCATGGTGCGCACGCCCATGCCCTGCGGCCGGCGGATCGAGAAACGCTCCAGCAGGGCGTCGAAGCGCGCCCGGTCTTCCGCCAGGTCGATCCCCTCCGCGGATGTGCCGAGGATCGGGATGCCCGCGCCGTCCAGGAATTTGGTCAGCTTGATCGCCGTCTGGCCGCCGAACGCGACCACGACTCCGATCGGTTTTTCCACCCGGATCACGTTCATCACGTCCTCGGGACACAGCGGTTCAAAGTAAAGCCGGTCCGCCGTGTCGTAATCCGTCGAAACCGTTTCCGGATTGTTGTTGATGATCACCACGTCATAGCCCATTTCACGCAGGTTCCAGACGCAGTGCACGGAACTGTAGTCAAACTCGATGCCTTGCCCGATGCGGATCGGACCGGAGCCCAGTACCGCGATCACGGGCTTGCCGCTCCGCTTCAGGCTGCGGGATTCGCACTCCCCGCCGGATACGGAATAAAAATACGGTGTCTCCGCGTCAAACTCCGCGGCGCAGGTGTCCACCATCTTATAACTGAACGGGCATTCTCCTGGCAGCTCCCCATACTTTTTCAGCGCGGAATCCGGATAACCCAGCCGTTTTGCTTCCAGATAGCGCTCCCGATCCAGTCCCTGCGCGCGCATCTCATTTTCAAAATCCGCCAAGCCGGCCAGTTTGGCCAGGAAGTACTCGTCGATCATGGTCAGACGATGGATTTCCGCAATCGGTATTCCGCTCTTCAGCGCTTCAAACACCGTGAATATGCGCCGGTCATCCTGATCCAGAAGGCGTTCTTTCACATCCCTGCCGTCAAGCGGCGGAGCGTTCAGGGTGTCACAGGAAATCTCCGCGCCGCGCACGGCTTTCATCAGCGCCGCCTCAAAACAGTTGCCGATGGCCATCACTTCCCCGGTCGCCTTCATCTGGGTACCCAGCCTGCGGCTGGAACCGAAGAATTTGTCAAAGGGCCATTTGGGGAATTTGACCACCACGTAATCGATCGCGGGTTCAAAGCAGGCGCAGGTTTTGCCCGTGACTTCGTTTTTGATTTCGTCCAGGTTGTATCCGAGCGCGATTTTGGTGGTGATCTTGGCGATCGGGTATCCGGTCGCTTTCGACGCAAGCGCGGACGAACGGGACACCCTGGGATTGACCTCGATGACCGCGTATTCCATGCTTTCCGGATGAAGGGCAAACTGGCAGTTGCAGCCGCCCACGACGCCCAGCGCCTCCACCATGCCCAGCGCCGCGCTGCGCAGCATCTGGTATTCTTTGTCCGAAAGCGTCAGCGCCGGCGCCACTACGATGGAATCACCCGTATGGATGCCCACCGGATCCACATTTTCCATGGAGCAGATCGCGATCGTATTGCCCGCGTGGTCGCGCATGGTTTCAAACTCGATTTCCTTCCAGCCCGCGATGCATTTTTCCACCAGGATCTGGTGGATCGGGGACATTTCCAGTCCGCCCGACGCGATCGCCGCAAGCTGCTTCTCATTCTCCGCGATGCCGCCGCCCGTGCCGCCGAGGGTATACGCGGGGCGCACGATCACCGGATACCCGATCCTTTGCGCGATCTGAAGCGCGCCTTCGACTTCCTCCGTCACATCCGACGGCACCACGGGAAACCCGTGCTCACGCATCACGTCACGGAAGCGCTCCCGGTTTTCCGCGTTCTCGATCGCCTCGATATCCGACCCCAGCATCCGTACCCCGTAGCGATCCAGCACACCGCTCTTTTTCAGCTGCATCGCGAGCGTCAGTCCGTTCTGCCCTCCAAGTCCCGAAAGAATGCCGTCCGGACGCTCCTTTTCGATGATCCGCTCGATGGTTTTCGCGTTCAGCGGCTCAAGGTAGATCTCGTCCGCCATGCGCTTATCCGTCATGATGGTAGCAGGATTGGAATTCACCAGCACCGTATTGATGCCTTCCTGCCGCAGCACACGGCAGGCCTGCGCACCGGCATAGTCAAATTCCGCCGCCTGCCCGATGATGATCGGACCGGACCCGATCACCAGTACTTTTCGGATAGAAAGATCCTTAGGCAAGCTTTTCCCCTCCCATCATCGCCAAAAAGCGGTCAAACAGAAATTCCGTGTCCCGGGGACCCCCGGACGCCTCCGGATGAAACTGCACCGTGAAGCAGCGGTGTTCCGGATAGATCATTCCCTCGCAGCTTCCGTCGTTCGCGTTTGTCCACGCTTCCTGTCCGATTCCCTCCAGGGAATCCGACAGCACCGCGTAGCCGTGATTCTGGCTCGTGATGTATGTGCGTCCGCTCCGCTTTTCCGTCACCGGCTGGTTGGC
>CADBNX010000554.1 GCA_902796115.1 uncultured Eubacteriales bacterium | reverse complement strand
TAAGCTCGGCATCCCCGGCAGCGCGGTCTACGTGACCTACCATCCGGTGAGCGACTGGGGCTGGAACGGAAGCAATTTCTGATCCCGTAAAGACACGGAACGTTTCAAGACGTCCTGGGACGCCGCCATGAAAACAGTCAGGAGAAGTCAGAAGATGAGAGGACGCACAGCCTGCTTAATCCTTGCTTTTGTGTGTACGATCCTTTGGGCGGCGGCAGAAACGCCGCGGGTGAACGTGGAACTCGACCGCCCGGAGCAGGTGATGGCCAATTCGGATCTCACGTTCCGGATCAGCTGTGACGGAGCGAGCGAGTACCGCTACAGCCTTCGGCTGTTTTCCGGCGGCGAAGGAGCCGTCGTTCCGGCGGATCCGGATGTGACAGAGGTGACCGTATCCGTCGGCGACGAACCCGACGGCTACGCCGGCACGCTTTCCGTTTCGGCAAATGTCGACGGCGTGTGGACACAGGAGCGCGTGATTCCGCTGACGATCCGCAACATGGGCGCGCTCGACGCTCCCCGTTTCTCCGTTTCATCATACACCCTCGCGGTCGGAGAGCCTGTCCGCCTTGAGATCGAACCGGTTGAAAACGCGCGGTATTATACGGTGGATATCGGCAGGACGGATGAATCCGGCTCCGTGTTTCTCTCTTACCGTGACATACGCACGGAAGAGACTTCGCTCGAAGTGGATTACGACCCCTTCACGCCCGGGGTGATCGGAATCCGGGTTTCCGCGTGCGCGGAAGGCCGCAGCTTCGGCCGGTCTGACATCCTGACGCTCACAAGAACGGAATCGGAGCTTCAGGCGCCGACGGCGGAAACGGACGAAGAAGCGCTCGCGCACAATCACGGCGCGGATTTTATCCTTCGCCGCACGGACGCGGATTCGTTTATGTATTATTTTGAATCGCACATGAACGACGTCACCTGTGTGGACGCGCGGGCGGGCGTGGCGGTTTGCTACATCCGTGTGCCGCACGATCGTTACCAGCCTGTCAGCAGTACGGATACGCTGGTGGTTCGCGCGAAGGTCGGCGGGGAATGGACCCGGCCCGTCCGCGTGGCGTGCGCCGTGAACCCGGATGACTGGCAGTTTGTGCCGCACCTCGCGTATTCCGCCAACGGCTCGGAAATCACCTCCGGGAACGGCATTTTCAGCACGTCGGTTCGAAGAGGCGTGGAAGCTGAGTTCACTTACGCGATTCCGCGGAATACGCAGCTGCCGCGGGGAGTCACGCTGAGTCCCGCGCAATTCTGGGTCAAACCCGAAAATGATTTCCTGCTCTGGGATCTGTACGGCACCGGACCCGTCTGGAAAGTGGAACAGGTTCAGGGAGAACCGGTAACGTTCAGCACACGCGAATATGTCGCCAATGAGGGGCAGTGGCAGGAGCTGATCATAACGCTCGACCGTAACCCGTCCGCCGCGCAGGACATTCTCCTGCGGATCGACTGCCAATGGGGCGGCTACAGTTCCTGTGGATACTTTACCATGCGTTTCGTACCGCTGGATCAGGAACTGTCGCACAATGTTCCCGAAACGATCCTGATGCGGGCGGGAGTCGAACAGGAAGTACATTTTGATTTCGATCCCAGCGTCAGCTTCAATGAAGGCTCCACCGAGGCGATCGTTCAGTTTGAGGAAACGGACTTTTTTGAGCAGTCCGTATACCAGTTCATCGTGTCCCAGCCCTCGGTCATGAAACCCGTCAGAAAGGGAAACGTAAGGGGAACGGTCACGCTGTTCAACAGCAATGTTTCAATCACGGCCCAAACCGTGTTTCGCATCGCCGGGGAGGACGGCCGTTATGAGGATCTGCTCCCCCGGGCAAACCTGATCCTGCCCGAATCCTTGAAAGAGATCGGGGATGAGAGTTTTCTCAATCTTCCCGAAGGAACGGTCATCCGGCTGCCGGCCGGCGTTACGTACGTCTCCGAAACGGCGTTTGATTCTTCCGTGATCCTGCTGTGCCAGAAGGGAAGCCCGGCGGAAACGCTCTGCAAAAGCTTCGGGTGGAACGTGCTGGTCTATGAGTAAGGCACGGTCAAAGACGGGACGGTTCTTCTGTCTTGCCAAACAAGACAGAAGAACCGTCCTTGTCTTCAAAGTTCTTTTTCGTTTGCATGGGCATAAAGGATCCGCTTTGGATGGTAGCTCATAATCTGTTCCCAATCGCTTTTCAGTCCGGGATTCCGGTCATACGCAGCCAGGTATTCAACAGGCTCCAGATCGCCGACAATACAGTTTCCATCATCCAGAATAATGGATACACTGTCTTCACTGTGGCTTGGCGTGTGAATGATCTCGCCGCTGATTCCGATGCTGCGCAGGAAGCCCCTGCTCTCCGCACAGCCGATCACCCTTGCCGCGTGCTCATCGATCGGCCTGTAATTCAATCGTTTGTCCCTGAAAAATATCTCATCGGCGAAATGCACGGAATCTTTCTGAATATCCGCAATCAGAAGCGTAACCCCAAGCTTTTGCAGCTCACTGACGAGCCCGATGTGATCGGGATGATAGTGCGTGGCTGACATATAGGAAATATCGCTTATATCAATGCAGGCTGTTTTTATCGCTTTGAAAAACTGAGGTAAGGTTCCTGCGTAATCCGTATCGATAAGCAGACCGCCTTTTGTTCCGGCGATATAAAACGTGTTCGTATTTCCATATCGCAGTTTTTTCATGATTGCTCATACACCTTTTTAATCCCGATTGTGATGCGCACAGTAATGCTTCACTGCGCGCAATGAGATACGCTTCGCGCATGATATCCCCTTCGGGGATGATATACGGCAATGCCGTATGATATACGCCTGACAGCGCATGATCAGAACGAGCGGGGCGCACTGAAGTGTGCAATGAGATACGCTTCGCGTATGATCAACCGTTTCAGGCACTCTTCCCTACTCCCTATTGCCT
>CADBNX010000553.1 GCA_902796115.1 uncultured Eubacteriales bacterium | reverse complement strand
GACTGCAGGGCATCGTACCCTTCTTCGCCTGTCCGCACACGAACCACGTTTTCCACATCCTGCACAAAGATCTTCCCGTCGCCGATATGACCGGTATGGAGCACGCTGCGGGCGGTGTCGATTACCCGGCGCACCGGAACCTTGCTGACCACGATATCCACCTGTACCTTGGGAAGCAGGGTCACCTCCACGGGCGTGCCGCGGTAGTACTCAGGCTTGCCTTTCTGAGAGCCGAAGCCCATCACATTGGTGACCGTCATGCCGGTGATGCCGATGCCGTTCATGGCAGTCTTCAGGTTCTCCAGGCTGGCGGGACGGCAGATGATCTGCACACGGGTATAGACAGGCGCGTCGGGAGCCTTTTCCTTCACCCTGCGGGGAGCGGGCGCAGCCTCGTCAATGACGGACACAGGCAGCTTTTCCGCTTCGGCCAGGCTGCCGTCCGGCAGGACGGAGAAGCCGGAATAGGCGGTAACAAGGCCGTGTTCGGAACGGTCCAGCCCCATGATTTCATCGGAGGCATCCGCACGCAGGCCGATGGTTTTTTTGATCAGCATGAATGTCAGCGTGATGATGACGCCCGTCCATGCAATGGTGGCGAGTACCCCGAGCAGCTGTACGCCCAGGAAGGCAAAGCCGCCTCCGTAGAATACGCCTTTTGCGGTGGAAACCCCGGTGGCGAAGAGCCCTGTCAGAACTGTTCCCAGGCAGCCGCAGACACCGTGAACGGAGATCGCGCCCACCGGATCGTCGATTTTGACCTTTTTATCAAAGAACTCCACGGAGAACATGACCGCGGCGCCGCAGACGATGCCGATGACGGCCGCGCCGAAGGGATTCACCGCGTCGCACCCGGCCGTGATGCCGACAAGCCCTGCCAGTGCCGCGTTGAAGGTCATGGATACATCCGGTTTGCCGTACCGTATCCAGGTGAGGATCATCGTAACAAGGGTTGCCATGGCCGCGGCCAGGTTGGTGTTGAAGAAGACCAGGCCGGCGGAGGTGATCAGATCGTCGCTGTCCATGCCCACGGTGGAAGCGCCGTTGAAGCCGAACCAGCAGAACCAAAGGATGAATACGCCCAGGGCGGCTATGGACAGGTTGTGGCCCAGGATCGCTTTGGGCTTGCCGTCCTTGCCGTATTTTCCGATACGGGGCCCGAGGATTTTCGCCCCGATCAGCGCGCACACGCCGCCCACCATATGAACGGCCGTGGAACCGGCAAAATCATGAAAGCCCATTTGCGCCAGCCAGCCTCCGCCCCAGATCCAATGCCCGCTGACGGGATAGATGAACAGGGAAATGGCAGCGGAATACACACAGTACGCGGAAAACCGGGTCCGCTCCGCCATGGCGCCGGATACGATGGTGGCGGAAGTGGCACAGAATACGGTCTGGAAAACAGCGAATGCCCACAGCGGTACGCCGGATGGGAGGATATGGCTGTAATCACCCATGATAAAGGGATCGATCCGCCCGAAAAATGCCGTGCCCATCCCGAACATGATGCCGAACCCCAAGAGCCAGTAGAGCGGAGTGCCGATGCAGAAATCCATCAGGTTTTTCATCAGGATATTGCCGGTGTTCTTGGCCCGGGTAAAACCGGCTTCGCACATGGCAAAGCCTGCCTGCATAAAGAAGACCAGCGCTGCGCCAAGCAGGACCCAGATGGTGTTTGCGGGAGAGTACGTCATACGGATCACGTTCCTTTCCGAGTTTTTTCCAACAGAAAACGCAAGGGCGTCCGTGAGCCTCGGCTCATCGGCACGCCCTTGCGCCTGTTGGATTGAAGCTATGCTACCCTGATTTGGTTTTCCTGTCAAGGGAAATACAGCCAAAGAACATTATTTGAAACGATCAGCCTTTCCGCAGCGACGCGCGGACACAGAACGCCGTGCCGATCCCCACCGGAAGGGCGACAAACAGGAGCGAGACGCCCATGAGGCTCATGCGGAGATTTTCAGCCGCGGACATATCGATCTGCGCGCCGGAAGACGTCATGGAAGACGCCGCCATATTGCCTTCCACCAGCGCGCTGCGGAGCAGCGTGCCGAGGTTCCAACCGGAGCTGTCGGAGACATAGATGACGAAGGTGGATACGTCTCCCATCACATGAGCGGCTGAAAGCAGCGCCGCGCCGAGCGCGAACAGGACACAGGCGGACACGCGCCGCGGCCGGATGATGATCATGCCGAGCAGCAGCATGAGGGACAGCGGGTTGACGATGGCGCACAGGG
>CADBNX010000552.1 GCA_902796115.1 uncultured Eubacteriales bacterium | reverse complement strand
GTTCGATCACGGGCAGATCGTGCAGCGCGGAGGACACGAAGAGCTGCTTCGGGAAGAAAACGGCAAATACGCGCAGCTCTGGCACGCGCAGGCGAAATACTATCGGGAAAGTGACAAGGAAGAAAGCTGATGCTTCAATGAAAAATCCTGGGTACAAGATACAGCGGGTAATTGGTCATCCAATCCTGTTCCCGAAAAGCCGACATGGAAAGACGGACAGCTTCCGCGTCCGGATATGAATCCTTGAACAGCTTCAGTGATTTTGCTTTCAGGTTTTCTTCCGCTTTCACTTCAATGCCATAAACATGCGCATCGCTTTGGGTAAGAAAATCAACCTCCTGCTGCGAATTATCCGGATGATAATAGTAAATGCTTTCTGCGTGACAGGTTTTAAGCTGCTGCAAAACAAACTGCTCCGTAAAAGCTCCTTTATATTCCCTGAAAACGTTGTTCCCGATCAGTATCTGGCTGGCCGGCGCTTCCGCAATCGCTCCCATCAGTCCGCAATCCAGATAGTATAGCTTAAAGGCCTCCGTATCCTCATAGAATCTGAGAGGAACAACCGGCGTTTTTACCCGTGGAATTCGATAAATCAGTCCTGCGTCTGTCAGCCATTGCAGCGCGATTTCATACTCCCGTGCGCGGGCACCTTTCTGGATATGACCGTACATAAACTTTTTATTTTCCCGTGCCAGCTGCTGCGAGACAGACTGCCACACCTGATGAATGCGAACAGCAGTATTCTGATCCGTATGCTTTGAAATATCATCATGATAGTCATGAAGGATTTGCACCTGAATATCCCGTACTCTTTGCAAATCCCGGTCCTGTATGTAGGAATACACTGCTTCGGGCATTCCTCCCGTGTAATAATACTGCCGAAGCAGTTCCGTCCATTTGCCGGAAAGAAGTGAAAGCTCATCGGGCGGATCGTTTTTCAGAGCAAGGAAAGCCGTTTTACCTTCCGCAGCCAATACGAATTCTTCAAAACTCATCGGATACAGGGTCTGTTCTTCAATCTTTCCTACCGGAAAGGAAGAAGCCCCCCGCAAACGGATCCCAAGCAGGCTGCCTGCTGCACAAACAGGATATTCACCCGCATCTTCACAGAAATATTTCAGTGCCTGAATTGCCCGCGGTACTTCCTGAATCTCATCCAGAATGATCAGTGTTTTTTCCGGTCGGATTGCTACCCCTGTCAGCGCGCTGATTCCTCTCATGATACGGAAAACATCATAGTCTTCTTCAAAGAGACGTGAAGCAGAAGGGCTTTTATCGCAATTCAGCACTGCGACAGCCTCAAATTCTCTCCGCCCGAATTCTTCCAGAAGCCGGGTCTTTCCGACCTGTCTTGCTCCCTTCAGCATAAGGGGTTTGCGGCTCCTGCTGTTTTTCCAGTTCACAAGCTTCCCGAACAGCTGCCGCTCCATGTATTCCATCTGCATCCGCCTCCATCCGTCAGCATGTATCACACTTTTAGGACGTTAATTCTGCACAATTGCCATTTATTCGTACGAAAAACAGGCATTTAATGCCATTTTTTCGCATAAATATTGTAACATCCAATCCGCGTACTGTCAAACAGCATGAAAACAGACCCGTATCGGCTCCTGACAATTCAGACAATGTGTCATTCGGATGATCCTGTAACCGCCGTCCTGTTACCGTTGTTTTACCGCTGCCGGGGCCGAAAGTGTAAAGCCCGGCGTGCCTCCTCTTTCGGAACACGCTTAACGGCTGTGCCTGTCACAGCCGTTTTTTTGCGTACGATCACTGTGATTCGTTTTCTTCCGGCCATGGACAGCGCCTGTAGCACCGGAGGAAATAGCATACCAGTCCCGCGCCGCAGAACAGGAAGGAGAAAAGATACAGCGCGTACAGGGAAACCAGCGTGCCGAAATGGGCGAATACGGTATAGATCCAGATCACCCGGAACACCACGATCCCACTCAGACTGATGAGCAGGGGCACCAGTTTCTTCCCCATCGCGCGCAGCCCCGACATGGACGTATCCTGTGTCACGCAGAAGGGATAGAACGCGGCGAGCATCACCAGGCGGTACTTGCCCGCTTCGATGATGGCATCCTCCGGCGTGAAGAGAGAAAGGAACTGGCTGCGAAACAGGATCAGCAGCGTCCCGAACACCGCACCGATCAGGAACGTATACAGCAGGCACAGGAGATACACCTGCATGAAACGCCGTTTTTTTCCCGCGCCGAAATTCCGGCTCATAAAGCTTCCGCTCGCCGTCCAGAAGCCGCCCATGACGGAAAACACGATCGTATCCGCGTTCAGCGCTACCGCGTGCCCCGCCACCGTATCCGGCCCGAAGGAATTGATCGCCCGCTGGAGGAACAGGTTGGACAGGGCGAAGGCCGCCTCCTGCACTCCTGCGCTCAGTCCCAGGGTAAACACGGAAAGCGCATGCTCCTTATGCATACGCACATCGGACAATTTCAGCCGGCAGGGACCCTGGATGCGGAAAAGGAAAAACAGCATCAGAAAAGCCGACAGATACTGGGAAATCACGCTTGCCGCCGCGACACCCGCGATGCCCATGCGGAACCAGATCACAAAAGCCAGGTTCAGCGCTACGTTCAGCGCGCCGGCAAGCAAAAGAAACAGGAAAGGCTTGCGGGTCTCTCCCATGGCGCTGCACACGGCGCTTCCGTAATTGAACAGCCCGGCGGCCGGCATGGAAAACAGATAGATGCGCAGATACAGCCCCGCCCCTTCAAGCAGGGCGGGATCCGTTTTCAGCAGGCGAAGCACCGGCCCGCCCAGCACGAGTCCCAGGATAAGCAGAAATACGCCCACGCCCAGGCACACCAGCAGGGACGTATGCACCACATCATGGACTTCCCGCTCGGCTTTCGCCCCCAGGTACCGGCCGGCGACCGCGTTGACACCTCCGCCCATGCCCCATACAAAGGCGGTCATAAATGCCACCAGCGTGGTGGTCGATCCGACCTCGCCCAATGCCAGCGGTCCGGCAAAATGCCCGATCACCGCCTGGTCCGCCAGGTTGAATACCATCTGCAGGAGCCTGGACAGGATCAGGGGGATCGTGAAGCGGAGGATTTGCCCGGACAGAGGCCCCCTGGTCATATCGATCTCGTTTGCTCTCATAGAAGTACCTTCCCCGAAGCGCAGACGGAAACACTCTCCGGATCCTGAAGAAGGAAACGCGGGAATCCGGACAGGCACATAAGTCACGGGTTCCCGCGGATCCATGGGATTCTGCCGTTACAGATCCTCGGTTTCAAGCGCCCCGCATTCCTTCAGCGCGCCGTCGTAGGCCACCACGCATACCGCGTCCGGGGAGGCCATGTGATCCAGCGCCCCTGCGGCCGCGAGCAGCTTTTCGCGTGTGGTGGCAAGGATCTGCGCGCGCTCCGTCCTGTCATCTTCCGCGCGGTATCCGGACAGCCACGCCGAATCCGCCTGATCGCCTTCATCGCGCGGCGAGAGCAGCGGCTCCTTCTCCGCGATGGTGGAAATGATATACTTTTCCACATCCTCCCCGCGCTCCGCGAATTCCCGCAGCGCGGGTCCGAGTTTTTCATAGGTTTTCAGCGTTCCGGCCGGAGTCGGATCGCGGTAGCTGTACGTAACGAAACCGCCGCTTCTGCTCACGCTCAGCCCCGTCCCGTACGCGCCGCCCTGCACCCGCACCCGGTTCCACAGATAATCCAGGCTCAGGATATTGGCCGCCACGCTCATACTGCCGTCATACGCCCACTCGTTTTCACGCGGCGCGATCCCGGTGCAGGCAAACCCGATCTGCGCGGGAATGCGGAGCCCGAGACGCCGCGGAGTCTCCGCGATGTAATCCGTCCATTCCGGCGCCGCGCTTCCGTGCGGGATCAGCGCGATCAGACCCGAAAGGTTCTTTTCTTCCGCAGCCGCCGCGGTCAGGATCATCCGCTCCCTGCAGGCGGCTCTTTTTACGATATCGGCAAGCCTGGCCCCGTAAGCGGCAAAGTCCGCTTCCCCGGACCGGGCAAATGCATGCAGCCATTTCAGCTGCGCCGCGCCGCGCAGGGCCTCTCCCGCGGCACCGGCTGCGCTGAAACCGCTCACCACGGCAAGGCGCCCGTACAGATGTCCTGCCATCACGCTCTGCTGACGAGAAATATGCTCCGCCTGCAGCACCGTTTCCCGGATCCGGTCCGCACGGCCGAAGTCCGTATGCAGCAGGATTTCCGCCGCCAGTTCTTCCGCCGCCTCCAGGTTTTCCTCCAGCGCGCTGAACTGTACGCAGAGCATCGGCGCGCAGGCGTGCGTTTCCTCCCGCTTCCTGACAACCGTCACCGAAAAGCTCATTCTGCCCACGGTATTGCGCAGCGCTTTCTCAAGCTCCGCTCCCGAATATGCTGCCGTGGGCAGCTTCCCCATCAGCTGGCCCAGAAGGGACAACTCCGTCAGCTCGGAAAGCGACGCGTCCGTCAGGGAAAAATATGCCTTTATATGCGCAATGCCCGGGCAGTTCACGCGATGGGTCAGCACGGTCACGCCGTCCTGTTTCCCTTCCTCCGTCGGGATCAGGTACGGCTCCCGATCCACCTCGTCCAGGGAAAGCTTCGGCAGGGTCGCAAGCTGTTCCGGTCCGTCCGGCGTCGCCTGCCAGCGGACCAGATCTTCGACCATGCTCCGGTTTTCTTCCTCCTGCCGCGCGCTCCAGGCGGAGACGATCTTCGAAACTGCCGCTTCCTCCGCCTTTCTCTTTTCCTCGCCGATCGTTTTCGAAGGCGCGGCTGTCAGGACGCACAGTCCCCTTTCATCCAGCAGCATCTCGCGCAGCAGCTCCTCAAAGCCGGTGCCGGGAATCATCTCTTTCAGCGCGGCCAGGGTTTTTTCGTGCGTCATCGCGTCCAGCACGTCACCCCCCTGGCACCAGGCGGGCAGCGCGGTAAAGAAGCGGTACAAGCCCTGCGGCTCCTCCGTTTCCCGCACCTGGAAAACGAAACGGTTGTACGCGGCGCGCAGGGCTTCCTTATCGATCCCTTCAGCCAGGATCCTTTCCGTGGCCGTCCTCAGCAGTTCCCGAAGCTCCTTTTCCTTTCCGTCCGTGATATTGCGGAAATGCAGCGTCAGATAAGGCTGTGCGACGGAATCATCCACATCGAGGGACATATCCTGACAAAGCCCGCTTTCAAGGATCGCCCGCTTGAGCGGACTCTCGTTGGTTCCGGCAAGCACAATGGACAGCATCCGCGCAGCCGCGTTTTTCACGCTGTCCTTCCATGTGCTCAGAATCTTACCCAGCACCAGCTGGCAGCGGTTTTCCGCATCCTCTTCCGCTCCGATCTCCCAGACGATATGATCGTCCGTTGATTTCGGAGTCTGTACGCCGATACCGGGAAGCTCCCGCAGCCTTTCAAAACGGCCGAGATAGCTGTCAATCAGCGCCAGCGCTTCATCCAGCGGCACCGCGCCGTCCAGATAAATGCGCGCGTTGGACGGATGATAGAATTTCCGGTAGCTTTCCCTGAACTTCTCAAGCGTCAGCGTCGGGATCACTTCCGGATCCCCGCCCGAATTGAAACCGTAGCAGTTGTCCGGGAAAAGCATCTGCAGCATTTTCTCTTCGATCAGGCTGTCCATGCTGCTCATGGCGCCCTTCATCTCATTGAAAACCACACCTTTGTAGCATGGTTTTCCGTTTTCGTCCCGCTCGATATGCCAGCCTTCCTGATAGAAAATGTTCGCGTCCGTCAGCATTTTCGGCGCGAATACCGCGTCCAGGTACACTTCCGTCAGATTCAGAAAATCCCGGTCATTGCGGCTCGATACCGGATAAACCGTCATATCCGGCCCCGTCATCGCGTTCAGAAAGGTATTCATGGAACCCTTGAGCAGCTCCACAAACGGCTCCCGCACCGGATATTTCGCGGATCCGCATAAAACGGAATGCTCCAGGATATGAAAAACGCCCGTGCTGTCTTCGGGAAACGTGCGGAACGCGACCGCGAAAAGTTTGTTCTTCAGTCCGTTGTCAAGCCACGCGAGCTGCGTGCCCGTCCTGTCATGCGTCATCTCGGTCAGCGTGCCGCGCAGTTCTTCGCTTTTCCTGATTTTTGTCACCGTAAACGAATGCATTCTGTCTCCGACTTTCATTTTTTCCTCCCGTTTTACCATCTGCTCATATTG
The DNA here is from genome assembly GCA_902796115.1 of uncultured Eubacteriales bacterium. Lineage (GTDB taxonomy): Bacteria > Bacillota > Clostridia > Christensenellales > Aristaeellaceae > RUG756. The sequence continues at coordinate 4,147 of CADBNX010000552.1, read as the reverse complement.
ATGCGGTGCTTTTCCCGATAGATTTGTTCCAGTTCGTCCGGTTTGATCCCGTAGCACAGCATCAGATCATTCAGATACATCAGCGCGTCGCAGAGCTCTTCGATGAAATGCGCGCGCGTTTTCCCGTTCTCCATGACCGCGCGGCTGCCTTCTTTCTTCAGGATATCTCCCGCTTCCGCAAGTTCGCCGTACAGCCACAGCAGGGTGCCGACCCCCTTTTCCGGGTCAAGCCCGCCCCACAGATGGGCGTATTTCTCCCGAAGCTCCTCCTGCATCCGCTGCATCTCTTCGAAAGTCAGCCTGTTCATTCGCAGTCCCTCCCGTATGCCTCCAGCTGACGGAGCGCCGGAAACGGAGAAGGACAGTCGCATTTCTTCAGGGAGTCCAGCTTCAGAAATCTCGTACGGTGGGTTTCTCCGAACGGCACGCGCTGCGCGCCGTCCTTCTTCACCAGCGGAAATGAGATCTCAGCCCCGTCGTCCAGGGTGATCCGTCCGCTTACCCACCAGGCGTCGTGCGGAAAATCCGCCCGCAGATACAGCACGGCGCAGTCCAGTTCCACTTCCCTTCCGAAATCCAGCGTCAGGCACGCGTCTTCCCGTCCGCCGATTCCCCAGCTTGCGTACGGCCAGTGTCCGTGGCGGGACGCCGCGTGTACGCCGTCTATCACGTTTCTTGCCGCAAACTGGCTTTCGTTCCGGGTCTCCACATTCGCGGCCGCGTGCGGATACGCGTCCGTATCGCCGCGCTGATCCGCGGGGTTTTCCGCCAGGTTCCGGTATTCGTTGGAGGGATCCCTGCGGATCGATATCAGATGGCAGGTCCCCGGAAAAGTTCCCGGCGGATAGACAAGCGGGTTGTCCCCCTCGAGGGGGATCCGGTAGGCAAATGCCCTTTGGGGCAGATACAGCCTGGCCGGGGCGATCTGCTGGTCGGCCTGTACGCACACCCGGCGGCAGTCCGCCTCAAAGCGCAGTTGATCCCCTGTTTCATACGGCTCCCGAAAAAGCAGCACCGCTTCCTCCTCGCCTTCCGAGCGCGCGATTTCCTTCCCGTCTCTCCATACACTGACCGCAAACATGTTCTGTCCTCCTGACTGATTCGGGCGATTCAGTCCATCCCCCGATTCTTCTGTTTCTTTCCGCCGCCTGCCGCAGGAAAAAGCGAAACCGCCTTCCGGCGGTTTCGTACGGGGATCACGCGGCTTTCTGCTCTTTTCTTCTGTCCGCGATCAGCAGGATCAGGCAGACGATCAGGGTGACCGCGCACAGCGGGCCCGCCGTTTTGACCGCTTTCACGGCAAACGCGCCGCTGACAAGCCGGGGAGCCTCATAACGGACCGCGGTCACAACAAAGGTATCTTCATTGATCTGCTCCCGACTATACGCATCAAGAAGCATTTCAAATTCCTGCGTGATCGCATCCTTCTGCTGCAGCACCGCCGCGATCTGTCCTTCAAGACGCGTCTGTTCGCCCGTCTTATCCTCCGCACGGGCGTCTTCTTTGCGGGTATTCACGGTCTCTCCGTCTTCCGGCTCCGCATCTTCCCCGATCAGGTCTCTGATGCGCAGTTCGTTCCTTGCGATGCCGCTGTCGATCGCGGCGATCCCGTCCGCCACGGTTTTGCGCAGATTCATCAGGCTGTCGTAGGTTTCCGAAGAATTCCCGTCGATTTTCGTCAGAGAATCCGACGTGCTCAGATAAATGACTTCATTCTTCTTGTAGGAAGCGATCAGCGAATCCAGCCTTTCAAGCCTCTCCGTCTGTGCCTCGCGCTGATAGGTCAGATCCCGAATGGTGAACCGATACTGCGCGATCAGCCGCGCGGCATCCCTGGTCAATCCCTTCATGGTCAGGGTGGATTCGAGCTGCCCCAGGTTGTTCTCCCGCAGGGCATCGTACCGGGTATAGATATCGTTGAACCCGATCCCGTTCAGACGGAAGGTCGGATCGTTCTGATACATCTGCTTCGCATACCTGGAAAGGCGGTCCAGGCGGGTCTGAACGATTTCGATCTGCTGCGGATAATCATAGGCGTCCAGATCAAACAATGTGTCCGCCGTGTCATCGATCCTCAAACAGGAATGATTCGCAAAGTACTCCGTATATCCCGCCAGGATCTCCCGCAGCAGGCCCTCCGTTTCCGCCTGCTTCAGTCCCGGAATGCCGTACAGAATCACGCTGTACTGAACCGGGCGTGAATTCGTGTCCGACAGCTGCCTGTTTGCCGAAAAATCCATCAGGGACTCATAATCCAGTGCCCTTGAAACAAAGGATTCCGGATACGTTCCGCGGACGAACAGGTTTTCACGCACGGTTTCCGGCGTCACGCGCCCTTCAAGTCCCGACTTGCGCAGCGCCCCGGCAAGCACTTCGTCTTTCAGGATCTCATCGACGCTGAAAGCGTATCCGTTGGGCGCTTTGTTTTCCGCCGCGCCGTCAAAAGCAAGGCGGATGGAAGAGACGGCATAGGCCCTTTCCGGGTTCTTTACAAACAGGAAGCCCGCGAGCGCCACGCCCAGCAGCCCGGCACAGATCAGCGCGATCAGCGTATTCCTCAGCCAGTGATGTTTTTTGATCACAGTCATCCTTCAAGCGCCTCCTTTCCGTCTGCCGAATCCCCTCTGTATCGGAATTCAGGCAGCAGTCCCGCCAGGAACCAGATCCCGCATCCGATGACCGCGCCCAGCACCGCGCCGATGATCATCCTGCGCGATGCGGCCGCAAGGAAGCTCTTTGCCTTTCCTTCCGACGCGGAGTAAAGGATATAATCGGTGTAGAAGGCAGTATTCATGATTTCGTTCATATGGTCGCAGAGGATCCCGTAGGCCTGCCGGGAAACCGCGAGGGCGCCGGCCATCTCTTCCTTTGCCAGGGCCAGCATTCCGAAATCGGCGTTTTCGGTCATCTGGCTGATCTTGTCCTCCAGATCCGATATGCTTTCCCGGTTCGAAGCTTTCAGGCGGTAATTGTCCGCCTGTTCCATGACCAGCTGGTTGTAATAGTCGGTCGTCACCGTGGTGGATTTGGTCGCGTCGCTCTCCTGCATGGACACAAAAATGCTGTCGTTCTTGTAATCCGCAAGGATACTGTCATTGTCCCTGATGTTCTGCTCGATCGTATCTTTCCGCAGTTCCGCCACGCGCAGCTGGTAACGATAATCGGTCAGTACGTCGTCGCCGTCCTCCACGATGCTGTTCGTATACACATAGGAGTACAGGTACTGGATGTTCATTTCCCGCACTTCGTCGATCATCACGGCGATGTCGTTCAGGGACAGGCCCGTGCGCCAGGAACGGTATGCCCGGATATCGGCGTTCTTTTCCGTACAGTAGGAATACAGGCCGTTCATCGCGTTCCGCAGCTGATCCAGTTCCTGCCGGATATCCAGCGTTTCCGAATCGATCACGCTGATCTTGTCATCGGGCAGCTTCATATCCGCATAGGTCTTCACCATATAACCGTTGTACGATTCAAGGATCCGGTCCAGCAGCAGCTGCAGTTCGTCATCTTTCAGATACAGCTTCTTTCTGCTGTCTTCATCGCCGAAGGCGTTGGTCAGGGTCACGATGAACTGGTTCGTGTAATCCAGCTTCACTCCCTGCACCTGGGTATAAGCGCCGTTGTTCTTGTCGGCGATCATGCTGGAAGCCACTTCCTGCTGCCTGCGGCTGTTTTCGGACAGAATCCGTTCGATTCTGATATTGTTTTTCAGCACGGATACCGTCAGCGGCTGGGACAGCTCCATGCTGTTGAGCGCGTTCTGCAGCACATAGGAAGAAGTCAGCTGGTTCAGGTCAAGCTCGCTTCCGTCCGGCGCCTTGATTCCGTTCGTCCCGTAATTCAGGGTCACCAGCGATGACACCGTAAGCGGTGTCCCGGAAAACTGCGCGAGCACAAGCGGCGCGCATACGCCCACCAGCATGCAGAGTACCAGTACCCACGCAAATAGCCGCTTTTTCTTTTTCATCGTAAAAAACACGCGGCTCAGGTCGATCGTGTTTTCTTCCGTTTCTTCCTGCCGGTTCAGCGTAACGCTGATTTTCGCGTCCCTGTCAAGGGATACCGTTTTGTCTGTCTGAAGTTCTTTGTTTTCCAAACCAGAAACCTCCCATCCGCCGTGCCCGCACGGCTCATCGATCGTGAT
>CADBNX010000551.1 GCA_902796115.1 uncultured Eubacteriales bacterium | reverse complement strand
TTCCGCAGCGTTTCCGGTGCCATGCCGCACGGAAAATACAGTATCAGCGGCCTTGACTGCCATGATACCGTGCTGGGTGCCTGGTATGAGCGCGCGGACGCACTGCTGCCCCGGGAAGCTGTTGAAGCCGCCTGCTGCCTGTGTTTCCTCACGGACGCGGTGCCGTTCATCTACAACGGGTTTGAAATCGCCGACGGACGCAGACACAGCTGTTTCTCGAACCGCTTCTGTGTCAACGGCACCAGTTTTACGGTTGACTGGATGAAGCTGCTGACCCGGGACGGACAAAAACGGATGGAATACGTCCGGAAGATGACGTCCCTCGTTCACGGGCATTCCGCGTTCCGTACAGACGCCGCGATCCGGTATGAAAAGTCCGTTCCGGATACCGTTATCGCCTTTGAGCGGGAGTCTGCGGATGAACAGGCTCACGTGATCATGAATCTGTCCGATCAGGTAACGGAATATACGGAGTCCGGTTGCAGCTGGGCAGCGCTCTGGGCACAGAATGCCGCACGCACGGGAAATCGTGTCCGGTTGGAAGCGTACGGTTTTCTGATTGAAGCCAAGCCGCGCAAAGACAACGCATCCTGAGTACCGACTGCTTCAATGCTAAAAACAGGAGGTATTCTGTTGTGATGTTTGACCTTACGGGAAAACGCGCGCTGGTGACGGGCTCAACACAGGGGATCGGGTACGCGATCGCATCCTGTCTTGCAGAGCACGGAGCCGAAGTATACATTCACGGCTTCAGCAGCCATGAAAAATGCCGTATGGCAGCGGAAAGCATCAAAGGATTGACGCATCCGGTCCTGCAGGACCTCTCCGATCATGACTGTGCGCGGAAGCTCCGGAAACTGACCGGGGATATCGATGTCCTGGTTCTGAACGCCTCTGTACAGTACAGCAATCCGTGGCAGCAGATCACGGAAGCGGAATTCGACCGTCAGGTAGACACCAATCTGCGCGCTTCCTTCCTGCTGATACAGCAATACGCCCCTGCCATGCTTTCGCAGAAGTGGGGGCGCATCCTGACAGTAGGCAGCGTCCAGCAGGCAAAGCCGCACCGGGATATGGCAATTTACGCCGCCACCAAGTGTGCGCAGATGAGTCTGGTAACGAATCTTGCAAAGCAGTTTGCACCTTCAGGCGTTACGGTCAACAATCTCAGCCCGGGGGTCATCGCCACGCCCCGCAGTGCCGCAGCGCTGGCAGATGATGCGTATAGGCCGCTCGTACTGGGCCGGATCCCGCTCGGTTACGCCGGAGAGCCGTCGGATTGCGCTGCCGCAGCACTGCTGCTGTGTTCGGAAGAATCACGATATATCACAGGCGCTGATCTGCCCGTGGACGGCGGTATGCGCCTGTGATACCGATTATTGCTTTTCATCCCGCTGCATCGTCCCGGAAACATGATACGGAGGAAAGCTTATGAGAATCACGGATTTGAAAAGCGCCGTCATCGGCAGAAATATCTGTCTGCGCATCGTTACGGACAAAGGCGTGGACGGCTATTCGCAGATCGAAAGCTTCAAGGAGTTTCTTTCAGTCAATAATGATATGTACAAAAAGGAGATCATCGGCTGTGATCCCACCGACGTGGAAGATGTGATGCGCAGGATCCGCCGGCTTGGTGCTTTCAAGCCATGGGGAAAATACGTTTCTTCCATTGAAACCGCTTTGTGGGATATTGCCGGAAAGGAAGCGGGCGTGCCGGTATATAAGCTGCTCGGCGGAAAGGTGCGCAGCAAGGTGCGCGTATACTGCACCCAGTACACAGGACTGACCCTGCCGCATGAGGAAGCGCTGCTGCATTACGGGCTGGATCCGCAGATTCGTGCGGAGAACATCCTCGCCATTCATGAGCAGACGGGCTTCACAATCGTCAAATCACCGCTCGGCTTCCATAATCTTTCCTTCCGTGCCCTGGCCGAAGATGTGGATGACAGCTACGCCTACAACTCTCATCCCCTGGATCCGCCCGTTCATTATCCCGAAAACGGGAACGGGTCGCTGCTGAGCAGGCGGGCCATGGATGACCTGATCCGCTATGTACGCGGCATCGGGGAAATTGTCGGAAACAGCATCGGACTGGCCTATGACTGCGGTCCGGGCATGACGGTGCCGGACGCGCTGCGTTTCGCCAAAGGCGTGGAAGACAGCAACGTCCTGTGGCTGGAGGACCTGGTGACCGGTAATTATTCCCCGTACACGATGGCACAGGCATACCGCGACATCACCTGGAATACAGCCACGAATACCCATACCGGTGAACAGATCTATCTGCGCCAGAATTACCGGGAACTGATCGAAAACCGGGCGGTCAATGTCATCGGTCCCGACCCCGCAGACTGCGGCGGGATTGCCGAGCTGAAACGCATCGCGGAATACGCGGATATACACGGCATTCTGATCGCGCCGCACGGGGTGTTTCACGGCGTGTTCGGCATGGCTGCGCTGATGCAGGTTTGCTGTACGCTGGGGAATAATTTCATCGCATTTGAGTATCCCCAGGCCGATCCTCCCTGGTGGTACGATATCGTGACCGGACTGCCGGATGGGTTCTTTGAAAAAGGCTTTGTAAAAGTATGGGACCGTCCGGGCATCGGCATTGAATTCGATATTCCGAAAGCGGAAAAATACCTGAGACCGGAAGACAGGGATTTTTTCCGCTGATCGCTGCTGTCCTGGTATTGCTTCGCTTTTTTCAGGAACGGCGCCGCATCCGTTCTTTATGCATCGTGCTGATCAGATGGCAGACATGGTGTTCGTCCATATGCGCGTATGCCCGTGCGTCTGCAGGCAAAAAGATCAATCCTTCTATTAATGTTGTCTTTGAATGAATGGTCATCCCTTGGAAAATCAATAAATCATAACAATCATCTTGCAATGGGGCTGTTGCAGAAGCATCAAAATCTGCAGCAGCTCCTTTTCAATATTCGACTGTGCCAGTAAGACCATAGAATAACCGAAAGAGA
>CADBNX010000550.1 GCA_902796115.1 uncultured Eubacteriales bacterium | reverse complement strand
ATCCGCTCATCCTGCTCCGTCAGCAGCGCCGCGCCGACCAGCCCGGAATCCGGCCACAGGGCGGGCGGAACGATCAGCTTTTCCATATCGCGCACATTCGGAGAAGTCAGGTATCCCCCAAGCAGTTTTTCGGTCTGTACGCGCACCTTTTCATACAGCGCCCGATGTCCCATGACGCCGCCGCCGAGTACGATCTTTCTGACCGACAGCGTCATCAGCGCCGCAACGCAAAGCTGCGCCAGATAATACGCTTCCATTTCCCAGCCGGGGTGATCGTCCGGCAGTTCGCCCGCGGGCATTCCCCAGCGCTTCTGCATCGCGGGACCGCTGGCCAGGCCTTCCAGGCAGCCCCTGTGGAACGGACAGTTTCCTTCCGGCATCGGATCCTCGGGATGCGGCGCGATCAGGATATGCCCCCATTCCGGATGCATCGCCCCGTGCAGGAGCCTGCCGTTGATGACCGCGCCGCCGCCGATGCCCGTGCCCACCGTGACATAGAGCATCGGGTCCGCGCCCCGCGCGGCGCCAAGACGCCACTCGCTCAGTGCCGCCGCGTTCACGTCCGTATCAAAGGCACAGGGAACCCCGAGTTCCCGTCTGAAATAACCCAGAATATCGCACATCTGCCACGGGATTTTCGGGGTTGACGTGATATAGCCGTAGGTAGGAGAAGCCGTATCCAGATCCACGGGGCCGAAGCTTGCGATCCCCAGTGCTCCGATCTTTCGCTCCCTGAACCATGCCGCAAGCTCCGGCAGCGTTTCGCCCGGCGTGCGCGTCGGAAACTGCACGCGCTCCCCGATCCGGTTTCCTTCCAGAACGGCAGCGGCCATTTTCGTGCCGCCGCCTTCCAGCGCACCGTACCGCATACTACTCCTCTTCCTCGGAAAAGAGTTCGTTTTCCGAATTGATCAGATGGTTCTGATCCTCAAGCAGGCGCTGAAAGCGGCTCTTATAATCCCGTGCCGCCGATTTCAGCAGCTGGATTTCTTCCCGGATCTTCGCCTTCCGCTGTTCCAGATCCTCCACATCGCTTTCCGCCCGGACCCGCGCGCCGTTTACGATGGATTCCGCTTCCTGGCGGGCATCTTCCAGCATCTGATCATACAGCTGCTGCGCCTTGCTGAGCAGTTTCTGCGCGCTTTCCGCGTTTTCCCGGCGCACGCCGCTTTCCGCCTGCGCGGGTGCGGCAGCCGGAGCGGGCTGAGGCGCAGCCGGCTTTACGGCGCTTCCCGGCGCGGGAGGCGTTCCGAAAGAGGACGGCATCTGTACCGCGCTCTGACCGCGAAGCTGGTTCTGCAAATACGCGATCTGGTCCTGCATCGCGATCATTTCATCACAGATCTCATCCAGAAATTCGTTCACTTCATCCGGATCAAACCCGCGCATTTTGTACTTGAACTCTTTCTTCTCGATCATTTCTACCGTAATCGCCATAAACACCCTCCCATTCCGCTTTTATTCCGTATCCGGCTCCGTCAGCCGATTGCTTCTCTTCCCGGTTCGGGGGCGTATCCGCCGCCGTAAGGCTGCTGCGCGCCGTCCGCTTCCCCGCGCGCCTGATAGGCGTTCGGGTTCTGCCAGCCGTTTGCCCAGCCGGGCTGCGGCATGGCATACGGATCATACGCGCCATAGGACGGCACAGCCTGCTGCGGCGTCCCGGCAGCCTGCCCGCGCGTCATCATCTGCGGATTGGGACGATTCACACTGCGCGCCGGGCTGTTCAGCTGATTGGTCGCCCTGTCCACAAACACTCTCATGCTGCCCGGACAGATCAGATAGGCGCCGTGGCGCGAAAGCTTTGTGATCGTCGCTCGCAGGGAATAGCACGCTCCGGAAAGCATATCCACATAATGCCGCATTTCCGCCGGATCCTGAATGCTGTCCATCACCAGGATCACTTCGTCCCCCTGGCGCAGCTGCGTGATCGCGCTGTAGCAGTCCTGTACGCTCCGCGCATTGATCACACGCACGCTCGCGTCTCCTTCCCGTGCGGTTTTATCCTCGTCCGGGCCGGGAAAATACACCAGATTATCCTTCTGCTCCCCGCCGGCGCTCATCACGGGCGGCATCGGCTGCTGCACCGCACGCGGCTCCTGCTGCTGTGCCGCATACACCGCTTCCGCCTGATAAGGCTGCGGCTGTGCGGCAGGCGCGTTCTGCGGCGCAAAGCCACGGCCCGCATAACGGGTGTCCAGCGGCATCTGCCAGGTTTCCTGACGCTGAACCTGCCGGAAGGCTGCGCTGTTCACCGCGGGATCGATCTGCGGCGCGTACTCCGCTTCCTGTCCGGCATTCCTCTGTGTCTGCCTCTCCTCGGGATACTCATCCCTCGGATAAAAGAAATTGCTTACCGCGCTGCTCACACGATCCCTCACGCGGTTCAAACGATCTCCCAGGGCCATATTCCCCTCCTACTTCCACAAAGCGGTTCCGATCCGCACCATCGTCGCGCCGGCACGGGCAGCCAGATCATAATCCTGGCTCATTCCCATGGATAATTCCGTCAGGGTCTCTCCTTTTTCCGCGGCGTCGGCACATCTCGCAAGCAGTTCGCGCATATGCACAAAACGTTCAAAAATATAATCCCGCGGCGCATCCTTCGGCATCATCGTCATCAGGCCGCAAATACGGATTCCTTCCAGTTTTTCCGCTTCCTTCAGAAACGGCAGCAGTTCTTCCTCGCAGACGCCGCCTTTCTGTGCTTCTCCGGTAATGTTGGTTTCAATCAGCACGTCCATTCTGCGCTCCCGCTTCAGGCTCTGCCTGTGAATCTCCAGCGCGAGCTCCATCCTGTCCAGGGAATGAATCATGCATACATCGTTTATTATATATTTAACCTTGTTTGTTTGCAACCTTCCGATCATGTGAATTGAAAATTTCCCGCTGATTTCCGGCAGTTTTTCCCGGATCGCCTGCACGCGGTTTTCCCCGATGTCGGTCACGCCCAGCTCAGGCAGCTGCAGTATTTCCGGCACGCCGACCGTCTTGGTCACGGCAATCAGCTTCGGCATACGGCCGAAAGCGGCACTTTCGGAAGCCAGCACTTCACGTACATGGGCAAGGTTTTCAGCAAGACGCGTCGTCATTTCCGATATGATTCCTTTCTCCTGTCAGAAAAGCAGTACGGGCACACCCTCATACAGCACCCCCGGATTGGCGGGAACGATATGCGCCACATCCCCGTCGATGGACAGTACCTGCACCTGGGTCCAGTAATCCCCGGATTCCGTCGCCATCACGACTCCGATGCGGCCCTGCCGGGTATAAAGCGCTCTGCGCGGCACGGTCAGGCTGTCCACGGATTCCCCGACCGCCACCGAACACACCCGCATGTACAGCGCGTTTCCGTTATTGATGTCCCCGCTGATGGAGAGCCGCACCAGCAGTTCCCCGCCGGACCGGGTAAAGGAAACCACGGTCGCGCTGACGGTCGTGTTGTCAAAACCCTCGATCATCATTTTATAGGTTTCGCCTTCCACCGGAACCCAGTCCCTGTCCCGGCAGAGCATCAGCACCATCCATTCGCCCTGGCGCACCAGACGGTAGATGGCGGTGGTGCTCTTCCCCCGGGAGGAATCTTCCGGCAGCCTGCCCTGGATCATGTTCCTCACCTGCGCGGGGGTATACTCCCCGTAATTGGTCAGGTTCAGCACGTTTTCATACCCGTCCGCATAGAAGGAAACGATCCCGTTTGCCGCCGCGGCATACTGCTTGGTCCAGGAAGAAATGCGCTGCATCTGCGTGTTTTCGTCGTCATACAGGCGGGCCAGTTTCTGATCGTCCGGATACTTCTGCCGCATGTAATACTGCCGGTTCTGCATCGCAAGCGTCAGCGACTTTTCCTGCTCTTCCAGATCGCCCTGCCCCATCTGAATCAGATTCTGCGTTTCCATCGCCAGGGACAGCACGTTGCTCTCCAGCCGGTCCATCTGCGCATCCCTCGTCGTGGAAGAGGCAAGCAGCGTTTTGTGGTATTCCTTGATCTGCCGGCGATAGTTTTCAAGCGTCGTCAGTTCCTTCTCCGAAAAGCCCGTGGAATATACCGTACAGACGGGCTCCGTCCGCTCGATATAGGCTCCTTCTTTGGCGATATACTCGATCCGGGAGATACTTTCCTGCGAATACACGGTCTCATTGCGCACGATAATCGCGTCTCCCTGATGACTGGAAGCCATCGTATCCGCCTGCACGTAAGCATAGCTTTGCCGGTTTCGTCCCAGCATCAGGATCACCGCAAGCACCGCAAAGAGCACCGTGCATGCCGCAAGCGCAATGTATACGCCCTTCGGGGTACCCCGTCTCGGAGGCAGGCCGGTCGGCGGCGTCGCATGCCGTCCCGTCGGTGCCTTGGGCTGCACATACGTTTTCTGCGGCTCCGCCTCCGGAGACTCCGGCGCAGTTCGGGGCGGCGGTACGGGCGGTGCCGCGCGATAAACCGGCGGCTGAACGGGAGGCGCCGCGGTGTAGACCGGCGGCGGAGCGTTCGTCGGCTCCCCCTCAGGCGTTCGGGTCCTGCGGCTGTTCACCCGCGTCCACGCTTCCCCTTCTTGGGCAGGTGCCCCGCCGTTTGTGCGCTGAAGCCACTCGTCCCCCGCAGCCGGCTGATGATTCGTTCTGTAATCCGGATTCATTTCAGGTTCTGTTCCTTTCCCGTCATCCTTCGCTGATTTCATCCAGCGTCAGGGAAAACCCCGGTACGAATTCCGCGATAAAATCCTGCACTTCCGGCAGGTCGATCCTGTCCAGCGCGCGTTTGATGCTTTTCCGCGCCTGCTCGAACTCCAGGTTCCCGGCTTTCTTTTCTTCCAGGCATTTGACATACGCGCAAAGCTTGTCCGCCGCTTTCACGATCCGCCATTCGTCGGTATCCTCCCTGTGACGGATCAGCGGCCCGAAGGCGGGGCGCAGATCGTTCGGCAGCATGGACATGAGCTTTTCGGAGGCCATCTCTTCCATCTTGCCGTATTCGGAATGCAATTGCTGGTTGCTGTGCTTGATCGGAGTCGGCAGATCCCCCGTGATCACTTCTCCCGCGTCATGGTAAGCCGCAAGCGCCATGATCTTCTCCGGGGAATACCCGCGCGCATACCGGGCCGTGCCGATCACCGCGATCGCGTGGGCAAACAGCGCGCACTGCATCGAATGCTCCATGTCGTTTTCATTGAGGGTGTTGCGCATCAGTCCCCAGCGCTGGATATAGCGCATACGGCTGATATACGCAAAAAAATGATGCTCCATACATTCTCCTTGACAGAATGGGTTCCTGTGCTATAATCTGATCATCCGCTGGGGGCGCCGCGTACGCGGCTGAGAAGCTCACCCTTGGAACCTGATGCAGGTCGTGCTGCCGTAGGGAAGCGGGAATCGGAGAGTTCTGTTCCCGTCCGCATCCGACCGCTCAGGAAGGATGCGTTTACTTTTTCCCCGGCAAAAGGAGGCATCCCATGTTCTTAACCCTTCTGCGTTCCGCATCGGCAGAGGAAACTTCCTCCGCCAAAGCTGCCAGTCCCGTTTTCAAAAAACTGCTTGAAACCGGTCCCGATACCTGGATCGTGCTCATCGCGATCGTTCTCCTGGCGGTCGTTCTGCTGACCATCCGGAAATCCGGCCGCAGATGGAACAACCGCATGATCGCCTTTGCCGCCATTTCCGTCGCGCTCAGTTATGTGCTCTCGTGCATCCGCCTGTACAGGATGCCCAACGGCGGCTCCATTACGCCGGCCAGCATGCTGCCGCTGATGCTGTTTTCCGCCTGTTACGGGATCGGCCCCGGCATGATCGCCGGCCTGGTGTACGGCCTGCTGCAGTGCACGCAGGGCATTACCTTCATCGCCGGCATCCAGTTCCTGTTTGATTATATCCTTGCCTTTGCCATGCTGGGGCTTGCGGGCCTCTGTTCCGGAAAAAAGGATTCCCTCGGCCGGCTGATGCTGTGCCTTTTCATCGCCGCGTTCTGCCGTTTCCTCTGTCATACCGTCGCGGGAATGTACTGGTACTTCGGCGAGTACGAGACAGGCGAATCCTTCCTGGTAAAGCTCTGGGCCAGCGTTGTGTATAACGGTTCCTATATGCTGCCCGATCTTGTCATCTGCCTGCTCCTGGCCATTCCCGTGCACAAACCGGTTTTCCGCATCATGAAAGGATGACTTTCCGGGTTTCCCGCCGCCTGAAAAGGCGGCTTTTTTATTTCAGTCCCGCAACTTTCCGGAACGCTTCCCGCCAGGCCTCCATCATCGCGTCGGCCTTCGGGGCATCCGCCGCGCGCACCGCGTGATAGATTTTCAGCTTGGGCTCCGTTCCGCTCGGTCTGACCACGGCGGTCACCTCGCTGCCATAGTAAAACTTCAGCACATTGGATCGCGGAAGCCCGATCGGGGCGCTGCTTCCCTTTTCAAAATCGGAATCCGTCTGCGCTTCATAATCCTGCAGCCGGCACAGCGGCAGGCCGAGCACTTCCTTCGGCGGCGCGTTCCGGAGCCGGTTCATGACATCCGCCATCGCCTGCATCCCGTCCTGGCCCGGGAAAGCGTAGTTCTCCAGCACGTTCCGGTACGTGCCGAAACGCGCTTCCGCGTCCCGCAGCGCGTCCGCGAGCGTCTTGCCGTTCTTTTTCCATTCCGCGGCCATCCGGCAGATCACAAGCGCCGCGTTTACCCCGTCCTTATCGCGCACATCCGTTCCCGTCAGGTAGCCGTAGCTCTCCTCAAATCCCAGCAGGAAACGCTCCGGGTGTCCTTCCCTCTCCAGCCGCGCGATCTGATCGCCGATGTATTTAAAGCCGGTCAGCACGTCCCGCATTTCCACTCCGTACGCTTCGGCGACACGGCGCGCCATTTCCGTGGTGACGATGGTTTTGACGGCGACGGGATCCTTGGGCATGCTTCGGTCCGCGATGCGTCTGCGGCAAATCCAGTCCAGCATCAGCACGCCCATTTCATTGCCGGTGATCAGGCGCTGTTCGCTCCCGTCCCACACGGCGGTGCCCACGCGGTCGCAGTCCGGGTCCGTGGCCAGCAGCAGGTCCGCGCCTTTTTCACGCATCAGTTTCAGTCCCGCCTCCAGCGCCTCCCGGAACTCCGGGTTCGGATACGGGCAGGTGGTGAATTCCGTATCCGGATACTCCTGTTCCTTTACCACGCTCACATCGGAAAAACCCGCCATTGCCAGCACCTTCGTCACCGGCATCCTGCCCGTTCCGTTCAGCGGCGTATAAACGATTTTCAGTTTTTCCGCGTCCTCCTTTTCTCCGGGCACCAGGGAAAGCACCATCCGCACATACCGGTCGATCAGATCCTGCCCGATCACGCGGATGCGCCCGCCGGCGCAAAGCGCGTCGAAGTCCGCCTCTTCTTCCCCGTCAAAATATCCGAGACGGTCGATGCACGCTTCCACCTCATGGGCGTCGTCATCCGTCAGCTGGCATCCGTCCGCGCCGTATGCCTTGAACCCGTTGTACATCGCAGGGTTATGGGACGCCGTGATCATCACGCCGCCTCCGCAGTGCGCTTCGCGCACCGCGTAGGAGAGCATCGGGGTCGGCATCAGTTCGGGATAGATGTACACCTCAAGACCGCTCCCGGCCAGAATCGCCGCGCATTCCCGTGCAAACACGTCGCTGTTGCGGCGGTTGTCGCAGCTTACCGCCGCCCGCTGCGCGCCGTGTTCCTTCAGCCACCGCGCGTACCCGCGCGCGGCCCTGCCGACGGTATAGACGTTCATGCGGTTGGTGCCCGCGCCGACGATCCCCCGCAGGCCGCCCGTGCCGAATTTCAGTGAGGAATAGAAACGGTCCTCGATCGCCTTCTCATCCCCCCGGATCTCTTTCAGTTCCGCAAGCACCTGCGGATCGGTGCACTTTTCAAGCCATGTCTGATATTCCGGATTCATATTGATTCACCCTTTCTGACAGATTTCTTTTTCAGGCGCGGGTTTCCGGCGCAGGATCAGCCGTGCGAGCGGCTTTTCCCAGAGCCAGGTCAGTGCCGCCGACAGTGCCAGCGGCAGCAGAAAACATACGATCGTGTACGGCAGCTGCCAGGCGAATTCACCCGCCTGATTCGGCATCTCGCTTACGGAAGGAATCCACCGCCATTCCCGGATCAGTACGGCAAGCGACTGATGCAGCATGTAATAATGGAATGATACAGATGCCAGAAAACGCATCACACGGTTTCCGAGCAGGAAACGCAGAAACGGGGGAGCAAACGCGAGGCTCACCATCACGCAGGTCAGCGCCAGGGCCAGGGGAAAGCGGTTCTCCATCTGGCCGATCCGGATCATGTCCTGCCCCTGCCTGCCGGACTGATTGTAAACCACCGTCCGGAGAAATATCACGGCAAGCAAGATCAGCAGCGCTGAAAACAGCTGGTTCCACCCGTCCTGCTCCCGGATCCGTTT